>CAZMDZ010000082.1:0-12373 GCA_964565175.1 uncultured Planctomycetales bacterium | reverse complement strand
GTTGAAGCGGCGGAAGATCGGGTAGCAAGGCACGCCGACGAAGACCAGACGGTACGTTTCATCGGTCAAAGTGCCGATTTTATGCGCCACCTTGTATTCCATTTCCTCTACCAAGTCGGTGAAGTAATCCGCACCCGCTTTGTCGCCGCGGAAACCGTTGGCAACGCCTAGGTAAATGGTTCCGTCTGTCAGCGCGTTGAAAACCGATGGGCTGTTGGCATTCAAATCTAACAACCGCTTCCAACAATCACTCATCACATTCGCATGCTGCATGGTGTCCCGCAGCTTGTCGATGTCGAACTTCTTGCCAGTCACCTGCTCGCAAGTGGTGATCAATTCTTTGATCTGCGCTTCGACGTACTTGCGATCGTTCTCGAAGTGGCTCGAACCCTGCCATGTCTGAGTACCCTCTTGACGAGTACCCGGAACATCCAACGTCACCACCGGCATCTGGTACATGCGCTCCCAAGCTTCGGCCCACTTAATGTAAGTGTTACAAGCATTGGTCAACACCGTCATGCTCGGCTTCGGAATCTGCCCCATCGGGTGCTCACCGCCGCGCAATTGAGTGGCGATGTCTGCTTTGACATAGCCACAAATGTCCGGCGAGTAGCCATGGTCTTCGGCTTCTTCCAGGTACTCATGAGCCACGCGGCGAACCGCAGTTTGCAGTGAGTTGATCTCCGGGAAGACCACCGGCATATCGAACGACTTCAAAATCTCGTTGAAGCTGCCCATCACAAACACATAACCTGCACCTTTGCCCTCGGCAGCAGTCTGATTGAGTTCGGTAAACCACTCGCGGAAGAGGCGCGCGCCGTCGTTATTGCCGCGGCCGACGATTTCATGTTTTGGATCCGTCATTTTTTTCTCCGTTTCGGAATTGATTCGTGGTTCCAGTGGTTAAGCGAACAACAAGTTCTCAAGGAAAGTTTCGAGCTGCAGCTCCATGTCGGCGAAGCTAGTCATGCCCTCTTCAAATTCACTGACAAAGTAAGGGATGTCCTCGGCTTCCAGCGCGTGGATATAAGCAACCTGCTCTTCCAAGCCCGGCTCGCACATCTTGGCTGCGGTAACGATGATCGACTCCGCGCCCGACTCCTTGTACCGCTTGATCAACATCTCTTCTTTCAGCTTGCGCAGATCATGCTGCACCGGGCTGTAGGAAGAAGTTTCGATGTAAGCGTGGGCCAAATCCTGCATCGGGTCCTCACCCAACGGCACGTCTTCAGTCAAGTAGCGCATGCCGATCAGGAAGTCGTCATCAACGACGTAACAAGAACGACCAATGGTGCGCACCAAGTCCAACGGCGGTTGCTCGCAGAAAGCGCCCTCGTAAACGACGCGAATGCGGTCTTCCTTTTTCGCCTCGACTTGGGCAATCATCGGCAGCACGTACTCCATCAAGTCGTTGTGCTCTTCGCGTGGAATCAAGCCAGCAACGGCAACCAATGCGTATGCATCTTCGGCGCTAACCTTCCATGGCGTCTCGCGCTTGATCGCGTACAGATCGCGAAGCAACTTGCGGTTCATGTTGAACACCGCCAGTGACTTGCGCAAATCCTCTTCGCTAACCTCATGGCCGACGACACCCTCGATCACTTCCTTGATCCGCAGATACTCGTTGCGCAGGTAATCAATACTCGCGCTCGAGTTCGGGTTCTGCGGCAGATAAAGGATCTGACAGGGGTAGTCGTAGTTGCGTCCCCAAATCGCCGCCAAGTTGCGCGCTGCATCGCAAATCGGATGGCTGACAAACATGTCCAGCCCCAACTTGTCACTCAGCGCCGCTTCCAACGACGTTTTAATGATCGAGCACAAGTACGAGCCGAAACGCGAGTCGGCCTTGTCCGGTGCCAACGAGCTACCGCGCACTTTGACCGGCAGCATGCCAGCGGCGTGGGCGATTTCCTCGGGGAAGTAGACCTGAAAGTGGCCCAACACTTTGCCGCCTTGCTCGCGCCAGGCGTTGACGGTTGGGAAATCCGAGTCTTCGGTCAGATCGCGGCACTGCAGCAGCACTTCATCGAGCGGCTGGTTCTGCCATGAGTCAAAGACGCGCTTAGTCATGATGATTAGGAAGGGTTCGACGGCTTATCCACACCGTCGAAGGAAGGGTTCGGCGACTGTTGTGCGCCGCCGAAGAAAAGGTTGAGGACGTGGTCGAGCTTGACGTCGACGGTGGGAAGAACCTGTTCGGCGTATGGACTGAGCAGGGTTTCGACCAACGCGACGAACTCCCACGAGCGCAGCCGGGCGTCGGCTGGGGCGAGTTCCCCTTGCTCGATTCCGGCCTGCACAATGCATTGAACCTGTTGAGGCAAGGCTTCCTGGTAAGCCCGCACCATCTCGGCGCGGATCTCCTCGGGGAAGATGTTGATGTCGCGGCGGACAAGCATGATTAGCTCGCGCTTCTCACGCGGCAGCCGCAGGTAGTCGCTGGTTAATTTGGCCAGCCGCTCGCGGCAACTACCGACGGTTTGCACCGAACGCTCGAAGAGTTGCTTCTTTTCGCGCAGATCAGCGATCAACATCGCTTGGTAGAGCTCCTCTTTGCTGGAAAAATGGTGGTAAAGTCCACCCTTGGTGGCATCGGCCTCAGCGCAGATTTGGTCCATGGTGACATCAGCGTAATTCCTTTCCAGGAATAGCTTTCTAGCTGCCAGTAGCAGCCTGTCGATGGTCCTTAGCTTGGTCGAGGTCACAGCAAATAGGTTGTTGAAACCAGAATTGGATGGCCTAAATGTACTCGTTGCACTGCGCCATACCGACTGGTCGGTCTGTTCATCCTACACCATTTCCAAAGCACGTCAAAGGTAGCTGGCCCCTTTCGGTGGCCCAATTTCATTTCCTTGAGCGAAGCTGGTCCCAGCTTGCCCCAAATGATCGAGGAAATCGTGTAATCTCCCCCCGCCATGGCGCTGCTGACCCTGACGGAGATTCGCAAGAACTATGACGAGAACCGCCCGCTGCTGCGCGGCGTCTCGATGGTAGTTGGTGAAAGCGATCGCATTGGCCTGATTGGGCCAAACGGCGCTGGCAAGTCGACACTGCTGAAAATCATGGCTGGCCGTGAAATCGCCGACGATGGCGAGCGCGTCACCCGCCGCGGATTGCAGGTTGGGTACTTGGAACAAGAACCCCGCTTCCCCAACGAGATGAGCATCCGCGAGGCGGTGCATCAGGGCTTGGCCGGCCGCGAACAGATTTTGGAAAAGCTCGATCAGCTATACGCGCTGATGGCGGACCCGGCGACGTCGGCGGAAGATTTGGCTCGCTATGCGCGGCGGCAGGAAAAGCTTGCCCATCAATTGGAGGACATCGGCGGGCATGATGTTGAGCACAAGATTGAGGCCGCCATCCACGGTGTGGGTTTACCGGATTGCGACGCGCTGTGCGGCAACCTATCCGGCGGTGAATCGCGGCGCGTGGCCTTGGCTCAACTGCTGGTTGCCACTCCAGATTTGCTGCTGCTCGATGAGCCGACCAACCACCTTGATGCTTTTGTCGTCGCTTGGCTGGAGCGCAAACTTTCAAATTTAAAAGTACCACTGGTGCTGGTCACTCACGACCGCTTCTTGCTCGATCGCGTCACCAATCGCATCGTTGAGATTGATCGCGGCCAAGCATTTGCGTATGAAGGAAGTTATTCCAAATACGTGGAAGCGCGGGCGGCGCGCTTAGAGAGTGAAGCCAAAACCGAACGTTCGCGATTGCTCCTGCTGCGCCGGGAAACCGCCTGGATGCGTGCTGGCGTGCAAGGCCGCGGCACCAAAGCCAAAGCCCGCATCCAACGCTTCCATAGCCTGGTCGACAACGCCCCCATCACCAACCCCGACGACCTGCAACTTGCCTTCCCGGCTGGCCCACGCCTGGGCACCAAGGTCATTGAGCTGCACAACGTCAACCACAGTTATGACGACCACCAAGTCCTGCCAACGATGGACTTGACCATCGAAAATGGCATGCGCTTGGGCGTGATTGGCGCCAACGGTGCGGGCAAGTCAACGCTGCTAAATATTTTGCTGCGCAAGCTCAAGCCTTCGCAAGGCGAAATTGTGTTTGGCGAAACGGTAAAGACTGGTTGCATCGAGCAGAAGCGATCGGAACTCGACCCAAACAATACGGTGGTCGAAGAAATTGCAGGCAAAGCCGATCATGTGGTCATTGGTGGCAAACACATTCACATTGTTAGCTTTTTAGATCGTTTCTTATTTCCAGGCGATCACAAACACGTTTCCATCGGCGGCTTATCTGGTGGCGAACGCGGGCGCGTATTGCTTGCCAAGCTGATGTTGAGCGGTGCCAATGTGTTGGTGCTTGATGAACCGACCAACGATTTGGACTTGGGAACTTTGCGCGCTTTGGAAGAAGCCTTGCTCGCCTTCCCGGGGGCTGTGATTGTGGTCAGCCACGACCGCTGGTTCCTGGATCGCGTGGCGACTCATGTGCTGCACCTGGACAAAGAGAATCAAAAGCCGCGACTGCACACAGGAAGTGCGTCGTCGCTGCTGGAACGAATTGCCCTAGACGCTCCATCTTCAAATTCTGATGACGCCGACGGGACGGGGACCTCTGCGGTTTCTTCAACGCCTAAGCCAGCGCCGGTGATCAAATCAAAGCCGTCGGTGAAGAAACTCAGCTATAAAGAAAAGCGCGAGTTAGAAGAAGTGCAAAAACGCATCGATGAATTGGAGGAGCAAATGCAAGCCATCGATGACAAACTTGCCGACCCCGCGACCTATCTCGAAGACCATGGAATCGCTGGCAAGTTGAACGCCGAGCGCGATGACGCTGAGAGCCAGCTCGAACAAGCGATGGAACGGTGGGCTGAGTTAGCTGAGCGGGAAGGCTAACTAAACCTCGGCAAGCTTGATCAAAAACGCGTATTCGACGGCGATCTCCTTGTATTGCTCAAATCGCCCAGACACGCCGCCGTGGCCAGCGTTCATTTCCATCTTTAACAACAGTAGATTGTCGTCGGTTTTGTGGTCGCGCAGTTTGGCCACCCACTTTGCTGGCTCCCAATACTGCACTTGAGAATCATGCAAACTTGACGTCACCAACATGTGCGGATAATCCCGCGCTTGAATGTTGTCGTAGGGTGAATAGCTTAGCATGTAGTCATAGAATTCATCCTTCGCCGGATTGCCCCATTCGTCGTATTCGAAAGTCGTCAACGGGATCGAATCATCTTCCATCGTCGTCATCATGTCGACGAATGGAACTTGCGCAACCACACCATTCCACAATTGCGGCGCTTGGTTATAGATCACTCCCATCACCAAGCCGCCTGCACTGCCGCCCATCGCGTAGAGCTGCTGAGGCGACGTCCACCCTTGCTCGGCCAATTCCTGAGCGCAATCGATGAAGTCGTTGAAAGTATTCTGCTTCTTCAGCAAACGGCCGTCTTCATACCAATGCCGACCCATTTCTTGGCCGCCGCGAACATGGGCGAATGCAAAGACAAAACCGCGATCAAGCAAACTTAATCGCACCGATGAAAAGTATGGATCCAGGCTGTGACCGTAGGCGCCGTATGCGTAAAGCAACAGCGGCATGGGTTGCTTGGGAGCCTCTCCTATACCACCAGCGCTGTTGCCTTCGGCACCACAGCCGCCCTTGCCATTGGCACCTCCGCCGCTGCGATCCAATCGGTAAACCAAGGACACCGGAACTTGCGCGCCATCGCGGGAAGTCACCCACACCCGCTGAGATTGATAGCACGACGAATCAAAGTCGCCGAGCACTTCCATTTGCTTGACCAGTTTCGACTGCCGCGATTGCATGTCGTAGGCGATCACCGAATCCGGCGTGGTCATCGATTCGTAGGTGTAACGCAACACACCGCAATCAAATTCCTCATTGCTTCCAAAGTCGATCATGTACGCCGCTTCGTTTTGCTCGATCACATGATCTTCACTTCCATCCCAGCGCATCACGCGCAATCGAGATTGTGCCTTTTCACGCTCGCGAATCACTACCCATTCTCGGAAAGCGTCGACGTCACCGAGCAACACACCTTGGCGATGAGGAATGAATTCACGCCAGTTTTCCCGACTGGTTGCCCCACCGGTCCCTTGGTATGTTTTTGCCTGATCCCAGCAGTCTCCGGTCAGCATCAAACGGAAATTCTGCGCCTGCCAATTCGTGTGTACCAAAAAGCCCTGATCGCAATGGTCGACCGAGTACTCGACTCCGGCTTCGCGCGGCTGGAAAATTTTCCACTCTCCATCGGGATCGTCGGCGCGCAAATAGCGAGCTTCATCACACACCGTTTGCGAACTATGGAGAACTAAATAGCGTTCGTCGGCAGTGTGGTGAAGGGAACAGTAGAACTGCTCATCGGTTTCGTCGAAGATCAGTTGGTCGCCCCATTGATTGCGAAGGGCTTTTTGATCCGCATCGCCCACAATGGCATCGCCACCACCTCGATCGCTTCCACTCGCAACAGCAGCTTCAACCACCCGATTGCCATTGTCATCCAGCCGCAACTTATAAACCAAGTGATCGCGCAAAGTATCCGCGTCTTGCTGGACGTAAAACAAGGTGCGATTGTCGGCCGCCCAGATCACGCTGCCGGACATCTTTGGCACCAAATCAAGCACCACCTCGCCACTGCGCAAATCTTTCACGCACAGCGAATAAAAACGACGGCCTTGAAAGTCGACGCAATACGTCATCCAGTTGCCATCCGAACTAATTTCCACACCGGTCACCGAGCAAAACTCACTGCCCTCGGCCAGTTCATTTTCATCCAGCAATACCACTTCATCGCCCGCTAAATCCGTGCCGCTAGAGGGAAGCGGTTCGCCCTCCAAACCGCCACAATCACCCCCATTCTCCACCGCTTTGCGGCAGTGAATCGCGTACTGCTTGCCCTCCTCATTGCGCGAGTAGTACCACCACCCATCTTTGCGGTACGGGGCGCTGCAGTCGTCCTGCTTTATCCGCCCTTTGATCTCCTCAAACAACTGCTGCTGCAGCTCCTCGGTGTCGGCCAATTGCGCCGCGGTCCAAGCGTTTTCAGCGTGCAGATGGGCCAGCACCTCCGGGTCTTCACGCTCGCGTAGCCAGTAATAATCATCCGCCGGCCGACGGCTCCCCCCAGCTGGCAAAGGGTGCGGCTTTTTCGCTGGCCGAGGCGGCTCGCTCGGAGTTGCGGTTGGCGCTCCCGCCTGGGACTCGTTCGGAGTTGCGTCAGTCGAAGGATTGGAATTCGGTGAATCGGCGGCTTGCATTTACGGCTTGGGTTCAATGGGCAGTTGTACCCATTCCAAAGCCGATTGCAAGTCGTGAAACACGTTATGGATGGCGGCCGATGCAGGTGCCAGCCCGACATATTGGCGCAAACTCCCATAGACCGCTTCATCCTCTCCAATCAAAGCCACTCGGTAGGGAATCCCTGGCGCGGCAGCCCGTCGGGCTACCGTGAGCAGCATGGAGTTCTCGCCAAATCGGACTGGCCGAGCACCAGACAGCACTCGCCAGACCACCGCCATTCCCGGCTCAAAAGCCGGGTCATCGATCCGATCCTGGAAGCTCTTGATGATGCAATCGGCGGTATAGCCAGGGGCCACCGTATGCACGACCAAGCGTTCCGCCACGCGAATCTCGTAGGTCACGTTTGGAGCCATGGTCCTTGCTGAGGGGAGGAAGGAATCTTGAGTATACCTTCTAACCCCGTCTAAACAATCAACTTATGATTCTTGAGAACTAGATCCCAAGGAACAAAACTGCCAGTCCCGACGCGGCAACCACGCCGCCGGCAATTGCCTCAGCCCACTTTTCGAGCGGGGCGAAGCGGACATGCTTCATCCCAGTCACCGCCGCCGCGACGATCGCCACCATTGTGGCCACAGTCACCACGGCAAACGCCACCGCCGACCACGCGGCAATTTTCCAATCGCCACTGCTAGCCGGAAGGATGAACAGCCCAATCAAGGGCTCGCATGGTCCGAGTACAAAGATTGTGAACAGCACCCAAAAGGTCGAACGCGACTCGGTAGCGTTGGCGGGATCGCCTTGATGATTTGCGATCTGGTCATGCTGGGAATCATGGTGGTGGGGATCGTCACCGTGCAAGTGCAAGTGCACATGCCCACCGTGGCGGTGCAAATGGAGGCCCTTCGACCTTCGATAGCCCTGGCGCAGCCCCCATAGCAAATAAGCAAAACCGAACGCCGTCAACACCCAGGCGGCAATCGGGCCGCGTCCGGATTCCAAGCCCTCCATGCGACCGATTCCCCAACCCAAAGCAATGCCGATCATCGCCAAGCCAATCGAGGCGGCGACGTGACCGATGCCGCAAATCGTGGTGATCCACAGCGTTTTGCGCGGACTCCAGCCGCGGGCTTTGGAAAGCGCCACAAACGGCAGAGTGTGATCGACCCCGAGCGCTGTGTGCACGAAAGCAATTCCAGCAGCGGAAAGAGGAATGGCCCAGGAAGCGTCCATTTGCTTACGGTTTATTAAGCCATCAACTGTGCCGTGGCAAGTTGATCCACAGATTTGCGATCGGTCGGCAATCGATTAACAAATTCGAGGTAAATCGGTGCCCGAAAGTAGATCCAACGGCCGCTCGACGTCGAACGAAGTGCGTAGCGTAACCGGCACTTGACCCGGCCCGCGCTCATGCACGCTGCCGATCACCGTGGCACCCTCCCCTTCGGGGAACTGACGCCAGGCGTCGACGGTGGCTTGCGCCTGAGATTCAGGAACCCAAGCCAGCACTCGCCCTTCGCAAGCCAAGTAGAGCGGATCCATGCCCAGCAGCTCGCAAACACCACGGGTGGCGGTACGCACTGGGATGTCGTCGGCATCGAGAATGATGCGCTGGCCGGATTGCGCCGCCGCTTCATTACAGGTCGTCGCCGCTCCGCCGCGAGTCGGGTCGTGCATGACACGAACGTCGATGTTGGCGTCGAACAACGCTTGCGTCAGTCGATGCACCGATCCGCAATCGGACCTCAAATCGCCGCCAGCCAAATCGTGGCGGCAAGCCAAGATGGTGGCGCCATGATCGCCCAACGAACCAGAGGCCACAACGACGTCGCCAGGCCGCATCTTGTCGTCACTCATCCGGCGACCGGGCGGCACCACACCAATCCCCGCGGTGACGACAAAAGCCTCATCGCCCTTGCCGCGCGGCACCACCTTGGTGTCGCCGCAAACGATTTGCACGTTGGCAAAATCAGCTGCCCTTTTGGCGCTTTGCACAAAGGTGTTGAGCTTTTCGACCGACAAACCTTCTTCCAAAATCAAAGCCCAACTCAGCCACATCGGCGTGGCGCCAGCGACCGCCAAATCATTGACGGTGCCACACACCGAAATCTCGCCGAGGTCACCGCCGGGGAAAATGTTCGGTTCGACGACAAAGCCATCGGTGGAAAAGGCGGGACGTCCGGCGGGGAGTTCAGGCAGGATTGCCGAGTCGCCAAGTTGGTCCAACACGGCGCTGCCGAAATTGGGCACGAAGGCTTTGGCCACCAGTTCACCGGTCATGCGGCCGCCGGCACCGTGGGCAAGGAGGATCTGTTTCATGGTGGTGGAATCGGTGGCTTTTTAGCCGAGCGTGATTCTTGCGGATCGGAGGCTATTCAGCCGGAGAAGACATGGCCAAGCGTTCGTGGCGGTACCACGCGGCGCAGGTTCCTTCACTGGAAACCATGCACGCGCCAACTGCGTGCTGCGGGTCGCAGCCTTTGCCGAACAGCGGGCAGTCCGGCGGGTTGATGGTGCCGCGCAGCACTTCCCCGCAGCGGCAGCCTTTGGGTTCGCGCGGGGTCGGCAGGTCGACGGCGATCAAGCTGGCGTCTCGGTGCGCGTATGCGGCGCGCAAGTTCAGGCCAGAATCCGGAATCGGACCTAGACCGCGCCAATCAGCGTCGGCGGGTTCGAAAAAGCGGTCGAGCAACTGCAGCGCGGCGGGGTTGCCCTCGGCTTGGACCACGCGTTTATAAAGGTTGGTGACCACCGACTGCTCGGCCAAAATTTGTTCGAGCAAATCGATCACGCCGGTCAAAACATCGTTGGGCGCAAAGCCAACCACGGTGCAAGGCACGCCAGATTCGGCAATTTCTTGATAAGCATCAGAACCGATGATCACCGACACATGGCCGGGGCAAAGTAAACCGTTTAGATCCACCGTTTCATCGTCGACCAATACTCGCAACGGTCCCGGCATGGTTTTATGCCCGGGCAAAATCATGAAATTACCGACGTCGTCCCGCTCGGCTTCGGCCAACGCGCCAGCAATGGTCGGCGCAGTCGTTTCAAATCCAACGGCGAGGAAAACCACGCGTTGATCGGGGTTGTCGCGCGCAATTTGCAGTGCGTCCCGAGTCGAATAACAGATGCGGATGTCGGACCCAGACGCCCGCGCTTCTTCCAAAGTTCCATGACTGGAAGGCACTCGCATCAGGTCGCCAAAAGTGGTGACGATGGTGTCGGGCAGGGCGGCCAAAGCTACGGCGTGGTCGACCCATCCAATCGGCGTCACGCAAACCGGGCAGCCGGGGCCTGAGACCAGTCGCACCTTTTTCGGCATTAAGCGACGCAATCCTGCGGCGGCGATGGCGTGGGTATGGGTGCCGCAAACTTCCATCAAAGTCACCGGGGCGGTGAGCTTGGTGGCAAGTTTTTCAATCTGCTTGAGCAGACCGCGACCAGCTTTGGAGTCGAACAAAGATGTGCGCAAGGCATCGATGTCGACCGAGTCCGAAACCGTTTTTGAGGTGACGTTTTCAGAGTTCACTTGCCGTCCTCCCAATCGATGACGCCGCCCTCGGCGGCCGCACGCAGCAGCTCTAAGGTTTGCGCCGCTTCGTCTTCGTCGACCACGCCAATGGCGTAGCCCGCGTGGACCAAAATCCAATCACCTATCTCAGCTGCCTGCGGCAACAACATCAGCGACACTTCGCGCTGCACGCCGTCGACCTCGGCCAGACCGGTGAACTCATCTCCACGAAGGAGCTTCATTGGGATGCTCAAGCACATGTTTCCGCCTTCATCATGGCAGGCTCACAGTTGCGTGCCAAGGAAACTGCTCCAAGAACAGCTTGGCCGTAGGCGAGACCGCCGTCACCTGGAGGAACTTCGGTGGCCAACTTGGCCTCGAAGCCCTGATTCTTTAACTCACGCGTCAGACCGGTGCGAAGGAATCGATTGACCAAACAACCGCCGCCGACCACCACCGTGTGAATGTCGGGGGCAAAGCGCGCGCGCGCGTATTCGGCCAGCACCTTGCAGAAGGTGGTGTGGAAGCCAGCGGCGATGTTCTGCACCTTGTCGCCCGCAGCAATGTGCTTGGCCATCAACGCCAGCAACCCTTGAGTGGGGAACAACAAGCCGCCTTTGGCACCTTTGCTCTCGCTCAGGCTGGCCAAATCACCCCACGGCGCCGGGACTCGGGTCGCCCGCGAGGCCAGCGATTCAAGCAGCAAAGCCGCCTCCCCTTCATAGGTGTTGCCCGCGCGCAGACCGATCAACGCACCCGCCGCTTCAAACAGCCTGCCCGCACCGCTCGCACGCGGCCAGCTGTCCTGATTGCTTAAGCGAGCGACGTTTTCAATTTTATCCGGCGGCACCCGGTTGGCCAGCGGCAGCTTGGCGATCATGTCGAAACGATCCATTTTTTCCAATGCCGCCACCGCAATCCGCCAAGGTTCACGCACCGCCGCCTCACCGCCAACCAAAGCCAGCGGCGACAAATTGCCGACGCGCTGCCACTGCAACATGCCGGTCAATTCAAGCAACTCACCGCCCCATGCAGTGCCGTCGGGACCCCAGCCGGTGCCGTCGAGGGCGATGCCACCGAGTTTTTCGTCGTGCTCGGGGAAAATGTTGTGTTCGGCGGCAGCAGCTGCGATGTGAGCAAGGTGGTGTTGAACCTCAATCACTCGCGCGCCGTGTTCGCTGGCCAATTCACGACCGATTTGCAACGAAGGGTAATCCGGGTGCGGATCGACCACGACGCAATCCGGCTGGACTTCAAGGAAGTCCATCAATCCCTCCATCACTTCCCGGTGGAAGCCGCGAGCGTCGACGGTATCGAGGTCGCCAATGTGCTGGCTGGGGTAAGCCTCGCGGCCGACGGCCAAGCAGGTGGTGACTTGCAAATGCCCACCCACCGCCATCACCGACGCCGGTGAATCCACTGGCATCGGCAGCGGTTCAGGCACCCAACCGCGCGATCGACGGACCATGACCATGCCGTCATCGGAGCTGCGCACGACGGAATCGTCGACGCGGCGGATGACATCGCGATTGTGGAGCAGGAAGACGTCGGCGAGTTTGGCGAGGCGGTCGATAGCTTCACGGTTGCCGCGGCAGATCGGCTCGTCGCTGGCGTTGCCGCTGGTCATCACCAGCG
>CAZMDZ010000081.1:754-12430 GCA_964565175.1 uncultured Planctomycetales bacterium | reverse complement strand
AGGTAATCGCTAAGCGTTTGCCAATCCTTGGTGCGCATTGCAGCCGTTGCGGCAAGGCCGAGTTGCGGTTCCATGCGCACGTAGGTCATCCAACCGGAAAGCTCAAGGCCGTGCTCAAAGGATGATTGCGCACGGTCCAAGTTGCCTTCAGACAAAGCCAGCCAACCACTCCACAGATAGCTGCGCCGGTCGTGCGGCCAGCGTTGTTTTGCCAGTCCACAAGCTTGCTCCAAACCATCGAATAAGCCAGCGTCGTAACGTCGACGTAGTTCGTCAAAAAATTCGGTGTTGACGAGGAAGGCAGACAACGGGCGCGGGGTGGCAATGGAGTCTGCGGGCGGGTAGCGGAAGGAATCGCGCGCTTCCGTCGCAGCCAAAATTTGCTTGGCGGTTGCGCCAGTCAGGGGCCAAGAATTCATGGCGGGGGCGAGCAGGCTTAAGCAGTCAGGCAGCGACTTCGTGCCCAACGCGTAAATTCGATCCGCAAGTTGTTTGTCCTGCTCCGGTGTCGGCTGATGCGCTTGCAGCGCCACACACAAGTGAAAGAATTCAAAATATTGATCGGCGACTTGCTGATACTTTGGCCGGGATTGCGCGACCATCTCTCCCAACGAAGGCCTCTGCAATTCGGCGATCATGGCATCTTGCAATGCAGGGAGTTGCTCGGCCAATGGTTGGTCGGCAGCGCCCAAGTAGCAGGCGCGGACGAATGCCTGGGCGTACTCTGCGGGCAGAGCGCGCATCGATTCCATCCACTGCTGACGCCATTGCAGTTGCGGATAACCTGCCAATCCCCGCGCCAGGACCAACCAGGCACGATCGGCAAACCGCGAATCCTCGCTTTGCGCCAGCATGTCCATCGTTGGTTCCATCCATTGACGGGCGGTGGCTTCGTCCAAGTCATTGATCGTGCGAAACAGCAGGTGAGCGGCGACGCGACGGACGGATACGTCGTATTGGAAGTCCATCATCACGCGGTTCCAAAGCGCTACCTCCCCTTCACTCGCGCCTTCCATCATCCGGGTTAGGAACATAGTCTGGGCCCGAGCGTCTACTTGATCGAAGCGATCGACCAAGCGCTGGCGAGCCTCCGAGTTGGTCGGGCTGAGGTGGCAAGCGGTCCAATCCAATTGGGAGTCCGAGAGGCCAGCTTGGTCGGTCCACCAGTTTTGAAACATCCGCGCGGCCAAGTCTTCTTCAATCAACATCGAGGCAAAGGGACCGGAGCGCGGATTGGCGCGGCCACCGGCGCTCATCAGCCATTCCAAAATCACATCCATTGCCGGGTCGCTTCGCTGGTCGCGTAAGTCGTTCAAATACTCGTCGAACAGTTGCGGCTCCTCGGCTTGCTTGAGCAACGCTTCGTAGTGCGCAGCCAGCTCAGTTTCATCGAGCGCTGCCCGCAAGCCAGCCGAGCCGAGCAACCGTCGTGGTGCTTTTTTGGCTTGGGTCATGTCGCGGAATGCTTGCAGTAGATCTGGGTGAGGATCTGTTCCCCAAGCCATCTCCATGACTCGGCGGCCTACTGCAGGTGGCAGCGCCGAGGCCTTGCGCAGCCATTGCACACGAGTTGGATGATCTGCAGTCAACATCAACACTTCCATTGCCAAACCAGCATCGTTGGTGCGCAGCTTGGGAAGTAAAGACTCAATCGTGCCAGGGATCAACTTTTGGGGGCGTAGACGTAGGCCACTTAGCATCGTACGCTGCAACTGGCTATCCATGGCCGGCGTCAACAATGTGATCAATGGCTGCAACTGTTCGTTGGTGGCGATTTGAAACAGCGCTTTGACGCTAGCCACGCGTTCCTTGATCGAGGCGGTGCTCTGTTGAGCATTGATCAAGAGTAAGGGCACACCGCAACTCATCGGCTTGCGCCGAAAGAAGTCTAGAGCGATGTCCTTCGCGTTGGGCTCAGCGTTGGAAAGCCCTCGCGATAACATTTCCTCCGATAGCAAGTTGCTGTGTTGAGACAGAACATGTTCCAACAGTTCTTTTTGGCCCAAAGCGAGGTCGGGGAGTAAGTAAGAATTCCAACAGCGGGAAAGCAAGTCGGCGCCGTCAATCTCTTGCGGTAGTTCGGCGGAAGCGAATTGGTGATTGAATAAAACGGTGTCCAAGACGACCGTGTGAAACGGATCCCATTGTTGGCGGGACAATCCATGAAGGGCATGCCATTGCTCTGAATTGAGGTCGTAGCGAGTCAAGAGCTGCGGCAGGACCAGCGCGCGGAATTCGTCGCCAAGGCTAAGGACTGCGGCGAGTTGATCATTGGCAGGCATCCAGCCTCCGCGCAACTTCGCCAGTAAGTCGACGGCGAGGGTGTGTTCGGCTTGGGCTGGGAAAACACCCCAACGCAGTAGCGCTTCCGCAGCTGCCAAGCGCCAAGCTGGGACACTGTGCAAATCTTGCAAGAATGGCACGGCATCAGCATGGTGATCAGCAATCCGGAGCAAAGTGAGCATGGCCGGCGAAGGCGAGTCCGCGGTATTGGTTTTGAGCAATTCCACCAGCAAGGCGGAAAGACTTTCCTGGCCAGCTAGTCCACGACTGGCGGCGGCAAGCAGCAAGTCTTGGTCGACTTCAGCTTGTTGCCACTGGGCGACCAACTCGGCGCCACTCGGCTGCTGTTGGTGGAGTTGCCAGGCCAGTTGGCGAATCGCCGCCTCGCCGCTTTGCGGTACTTGGGCGGCAGCCAGGCTAAGGATGCAAGTCGCAAGAAGATTCATGGCTTCAGCAAGGATTCGATCAGGTCCAACTGTTCGCGAGTGTCGACGTCCAGGAAGGGCCCTGGATCATCGGCTATTTTGATGTCCAAAATGGAGTTTTGATGGCGCCGTAGGAGGTCGCGCAGAGGTTGGTCTGGGGCCAACTCGGCGATCTCGGAGACGAGGTCACAACCCACCAACAACGGGTGTCCGCCGCGACCGCCAGCAGTCACCGGTCGGGCTAAGGTTGCGTCGGCTTCAGGCATTTTGCACCAGCCTTGAATGAGGCGATGCACGACCTCGGGGCGCAACAGTGGAATGTCGCAGTTATGGATCAGCAACGCATGACCCGCTTGCACCAGTGGCAAAGCGGCTTGCAGGGAGCTGGTCCTGCCCAACTCGGGGTGGGCATGGATGACCTCGTCGTCGGCTTCGGGAAGGCCGAGGTCGGCGATGGCGTCGAGAGCGAGGCTAGAGAGCACCAAACTGACGCGACTTGCACCGCCCATGCGCAGGTTGCGCACCAGTTCGGGCAGCATCCACTTGCCGCCGACTTGGAGGGCGGCCTTGGGATAGCCCAAGCGTTTGCCGTCTCCAGCTGCGAGCAAAATTGCGTGCACCGGTGGGTGGGTGCTCATGTTTGCAAGTCCAAGGCTTGAAGAAGCAGCGCGGTGCCATGGGCGTATTCCTCGGCGTTGGCGGTTTCCGGTGGGCTGAGGCGGAGCAAGCCGTTGTTGGCATGGAATCTCTTGCCAGCGAGTGCAGCACACATGTTGCCTGCGCGCACTTGCAAGCCGAATTGGTCGAGCAGGGCGGCAAGCACGTCGGCTGGCATGGCTAAGGATTCGAAGCAGAGAATCGGTAACCGCTGTTTCCAATCGGTGGGGGCAGTGGGTAGCAGGCGCAGGTCATCTCGTTGGCGCAAAATGCGCTCGACTTCGATCAAACCCTGCCGCGCCGTTTCCAATTGAGCGGGGTTTTGCAGTCGCCAATTCAACGCCGCGCCTAATCCTAAGATGCCTGGCAAATTCAAGGTGCCAGCTTCCATGCACCCCGGCCAGTCGGTTGGCATGTGCAAATCTTCCCCTTGGCTGCCAGTGCCGCCACTTAGCAACGCTTCCGGGTTTTGCTCGCGATGAACGAAAAGCAAGCCAATGCCGCGCGGGCCGTGCAAACCTTTGTGTCCGGGTAGGACGGCAAAGTCCGGTTGCCAGGTTGCCAAGTCGACCTCAACTTGACCGCCGCCTTGGCTCATGTCGAGCAAAACGCGGACGCCATGTTCGCGCGCCATGGCGCAGAGCTCGGCGGCTGGTTGCAAGGTGCCAAAGACGTTGCTGGCCAAGCAAAATGCCAGCCAATCGACACCGCCTTGTTGCAGTCGGCGTTGCACCGCATCGAGGTCAACTTGGATTTGCTCGTTGACTTCGGTGGTTTCTACCTTCAGGCCGCGCTGAGATGCCGCCCGGTGCAAGGGCCGCAGCAGCGAGTTGTGCTCCAGTGGCGTCGTCAGCACGGTGGCGCCGTCGGCGATGCTGTGGACCGCTTGGTTCAATCCATAGGTTGCCCCTGGGGTGAAGATCACACGGTCCGGCCAAGGGAAATGAAACAGCTCTGCGGCAGCCATCCGGATCTGGGCTAAAGGATCCTGGCCAGCTGGGTTACCGCGCAGGCCATCCTCGGCGTCTAAGCCTGCGATCATGGCTTCCGCCACGCCTGGAGCAGGGGCGGCGCAAGTGGCGGCTCGGTTCCAATTCAGTGCCGATGGCATGCCCAAAGGATACGCTTGCGGCCGAGGCGCTTGCTGCTTGCAAGCCAGCCATTCCGCGTCGCCCAGTTTTAAGCGCCGACGGTTTCGGCGAGCACGGTACGGGCGAGAGCGGGATCTGCGGTGCCACGAATCAGGGCGCGGCCGTCGGCAAAATACATGACGTCGAGGGCGCGGTATTGAAAGCGCAGGAAGTGGGGGGTGCTGGACAACTCAGTGACGGTGCCTTGCAGCTTCTGCTCAACTTGGGCTAAGTCGGGGCGATTGCTGGGCGGCGGGATTTGCACGGTGTCGCTGCCGCATAACACACGCGCTTCGGCGTTGCCGCGGCGGCCCATTAACCAATCGAATTCGCCTTTGTTGCAGCAGGTGCAATCAGGATCTTTTTTGGCTTGGATTGACTGCGTTTGGCGGCCCCAAAGATCCATGTAATGGAACCCGGGCT
This sequence comes from uncultured Planctomycetales bacterium, assembly GCA_964565175.1. Lineage (GTDB taxonomy): Bacteria > Planctomycetota > UBA1135 > UBA1135 > UBA1135 > JACNIZ01. The sequence goes on along the minus strand of CAZMDZ010000081.1, from coordinate 7,512 downwards.
TGCCCTCGGCGCCCACCAACGCGCGGATCGCTTCCGTCGTGGCCAAGGAGGCAATGACGTTGACTGCTGGGCCGAGCACGCCAGCACTGCTGCAGGTCGGTGCTTGACTGGCGTCGGGTGGCTCGGGGTAGGTGCAGCGCAGGCAAGGGCCATCAGGCGGCAAGATGCTGGCCACCATGCCGTAGGTCGAAACGACGCCCGCGTAAATGTACGGGATGGAAGTTTTGACGGCGAAGTCGTTGAGCAGGTACCGAGTCGAAAAGTTGTCGGTGCCGTCGAGGATTAGGTCGACGCCTGCCATGACTTCCGAGAGGTTGCGGAAGGTCAGATCGATCGCCAATGGACGGCAGCGGACGTCGGCGTTGACCTGTTGAAGGCGGTCTTGGGCGGCTTCCACTTTGGGCCGAGCAGCGATGGCATCGGCTTCGGTATAGAGGACCTGGCGCTGCAGGTTGCTCCACTCAACCACGTCGCGGTCAATCAGCACCAATTCGCCGATCCCGGCGCGGGCGAGCAAATCAGCAGCAACCGAACCGAGCGCGCCGACGCCGACTACCGCGACGGTGGCATTGCGCAGCGCTTGTTGTCCAGATTCGCCCACTTGATTCAGGCGAATTTGGCGATCGTAGCGGGAGGCAGATCCGCTCATGGTTTGGTTGGAAGGCGGCCCATTGGGGGTTGGTGCGAGAGGGGGGATTCGAACCCCCACATCGTGAGATACTAGATCCTAAATCTAGCGCGTCTGCCAATTCCGCCACTCTCGCAACGCATTCGTTCGCAAGTATTTGCCCGGACACTCGAGAAAACCGAGGTAAAGCGCTATGGCCTAAGAAGGAGGCGCTGCGGACAAAAAAAATGGGGTGGGTAAGGGGACTCGAACCCCCGGCCCCCAGTACCACAAACTGGTGCTCTAACCAACTGAGCTACACCCACCACACTGGAAGGGCGAAGAGTCTATCGCAACTTTAGCTCGAAGCCAAGTATTATTAGGGTCCCCCTGGCGAATTCCCTTTCCCCTCCGCCGCCCCATGGCCACCTCCCGGCTTACTCTCCTGGCCGCCCTTGCCGTCGGTCTTGCCGCCGCCGATTTGCCCGCAGCAGCCGATTCTCTGGCTGCTGCCGGATCGCCTGCCGTAGCCCAAACCACACTGTTGACCGAAAATTTCGACGGTCCGCAGGTGCCGCCTCCGTTTTGGACCGAACAGAACAATGGCGTCAGTGACGGCTGGGAATGGCGAACCCCTGGCCATGCCTTTCATTCTGACTTCTTCGGCGCCAACGACAATCGCTTGGTGACCCCGGCGCTGGACTTTTCGGCCTTGACCGAAGCCGCGCTGCACGGGGCTCAGGGGCAGTTGTTCGCGTCGTATCGGGACCGGAACGAGGTGGAGGTCAGTTTGGATGGGGGATTGACCTTTCAATTGGTGCATAGCGTTGACTTGCTAAGCGACGGTTTGGATCAACCTTTGGAAGTCGATTTAGGGGCTTTTGCCGGCAACCCTTCCGTGCAAATCAGCTTTCGCTAAGTCGGCGATTACGCCAACGAATGGAGCTTGGACTGGATCATTGTCGATGATCAGCCTGCGGCAATTCCGCCACCATGGCCCAATCTTCCCACTGGCTTCACCGTCATGGATGGCTATTGCGAGCGTTTCGACGGTTTGACCGGGGATCTGCCACCGCACATTGCTGTCAACTCGGTCGATGAAACCAGCCGTCAGATCGATGCCGAAGGTTGGTGCAACTATGGCCAACAGGCTCCCTGCACGCATTCCTATTCAGGCGCATCGTCTTTGGAGATGGGCTTGAATCCCGCTACCTCGAATTTCCACCAAGTGGCCAATTCGCTGATCATCGGCTTGGATGGAAGTGGCGCCCAAAATTGGGATATGGAGATGCGGGTGTTGCAAATGGGAGAGGAGTGGAATGCCGACGACGGCGTATTCCTGAGTAACGATGGCCTTGACTGGCAACCCGTGCTGACTGATTGGACGCACATGACGGGAGGCCCAACCAACATCGGTCATTGGAAAAAGGTGACTTGTGATTTGGCCAGCACCAACGTTGACGTCACCGGTCCATTTTTCCTTGCCGTTAGCCAAGCGGACGACTTTCCATTTAACAGTCAAGACGGCGTGGTCATTGATGACCTCTGCATTGGTGGCGATATACAAGCTTTGCGCTACCAAGCGAGTAATTTAGTCGCTGGGGCCGCCGCTCGATTGGAAGTCACTGGACTCGATCCATTGGCATTTGTTGCCATGATGGTCTCGCTTCAAGGACCAGGGCCAACCGCCACTCCATACGGCTTGGCTGACATCGGCATGCCTTACTTTGTCATTGCCTACGTTGATGCCGATAAGCGCGGCGAAGTGCGCATCAGCAAAGCTGTTCCGCCTTGGACTCAAGGGATGACGGTTTGGAGTCAAGCGGCGGAGATTTTGAACTTTGAAAGTCGGTTGACTCCAGCATGGGCGGAGGTTGTGCAATGAAAATTCAATTCAGTTTCATCCTTGCTGCGATTTGCTTGACTGGAGTGCTGCCTGCACAACAAACGTTATTAAGTGAATCGTTTGATAGCGGCACTTTTCCGCCCGCCGGTTGGACCGAAGTCAATAACGGCACCAGTTTCGGTTGGGAAGATTCCGGCTTGGGCTCCGCTTTGCACGACGACTTCACCGGCTTCAACGACAATCGTTTGGTTACGCCACCGTTGGATTTGACCACCATACCGCAGGCTTTTCTGCATTTACGCCATAGCTCTCATTGGACCGCTTATCGAGGTTACAACCTGATCGAGGTGAGCATCGATGGTGGTTTGACTTACGGCACGATTCGCAACATCACCACGACTGGCGATTTTGATGATCAACCCCTTCATCACAACTTAGCCAATTATCTTGGCTTGGATAATGTGCAAGTGTCGTTCCGCTACATCGGTAACTTTAGTAACGAATGGAGCTTGGAAGAGGTCTTGGTTGACGACGTGGATGCTGGCAACGTGCCTCTGTGGCCCAACCTGCCGCTTGCATCGACCGGCGCTGGCAGCTTGGTCATTGACTTCGAAACCCTAGCTGGAACTGTTCCTGATTACATGGCCGTGAACCGCGTCGATGAAGATACGCGTTTCCACTCCGATCGGGCATGGTGCAATATTGGTCAGTTGGCGCCCAACCTAGTGGCCGATGGCAGTTACGCCTTGGAGATGGGAGTTGATCCCAATTGGGTCGGTCAGCATTACTACGCCAACGCTTTGATCATGCAGTTAGATGGCAGCGACGCCGGCAACCTTTGGTTGGAATTCGACGTGATGAATCTTGGCGAAGAACTCAACACCGACGACGGCGTGTTTTTTAGCTTGGATGGCATCGACTGGGAACCATTGTTGACCGATTGGGACCAAATCACCGGAGGCTTCCCGAACCTCGGGATTTGGCAAACGGTGCGGACTCGTTTGACCAGTTATTCCATCGATACCTCTGGCCAGTTTTACCTCGCCATGTGCGAGGCCGACAACCGCCCGTACGCCACCTACGACGGCGTCGCCATCGACAACATCAAGGTCTTCTCTGAGCCTAAACTCACCGTCTATGGCAAAGGTGCTGGCTACAAAGCTTGGATCGGCGTCGAACATGGCCAGCCCGGTGCGATCATTGAGCTCTTGTACTCAAAGGTCGGTCCTGGTCCTACCGATTCCATCTACGGCTTGCTGTCGCTCTCTGCGCCGGTCTTGCCGATAGGGCACAAAACTTTCGATGCCGCTGGCGAAGCCTTGTTCCACGGTTCAGTGCCGCCATTTTTCGGCGGAACCACGGTTTGGTTGCAAGCCGGAATGTGGTGGGACGGCGTGGGGGTGGCGTCGAATCCGTTGGAATTGAACCTCTAATCCCAAGGTCCCCAGTGACTTCCCGATAGCCGGGGCAGGGATGTGGCGCGCCCGGCAGGACTCGAACCTGCAACCACCGGATTAGAAATCCGGTGCTCTATCCATTGAGCTACGGGCGCATGAGCAGTAATTTAGCTTTGCTGCGGGCGTCATAATATCGATGATCCTTCATAAATAAAGTCGGAAAACCTATTTATGGTGGTTCGGTGAGCACATGCATAAATTGAAGAAAGAAATATTCAAAAATCCCTTTATTCATCGATTTCAGGGAACTTTGGTCGGTGATAATACCTCTAACTCAAGCCTGAGCCAGGGCAAACGGCCTGTCCGAAACCCGTTCGTCCGCCCCCTCGACCACCTCCACTCAAAATTCTTCCACCATGAATGCTTGGAAGCATTGGATTTTCGTCCGATACTGTTGGTCAATGAGGAGCCTGCGCCGTCGTCTTCACCTTGCCCCATGAAATACCGATCCGCCTTGCTCGCCCTCGCCCTGACCTGCCCGGTCAGTGCCATGGACGTGCAGCTTGCGACCCCTGGTCAGGTCCAAGTGAGTGCCACTCCCAACCGCCCCGGAGCGGTAGGTGGTGGCTCGAGCAAAGGGTCCAATGGTTCGATGGCGACCCAGTTTGAAGACCTGAGCCACAACATGGGACCCACTTGGAGGGGTGTCTCCTTCGGTGCAGGCGCGTGGGGCGACTTCAACGGCGATGGCTATCCAGACCTGTGGCAAAGCAACCACGCCAAGTACCCAACCCTGCTTCAAAACAATGGCGACGGCACCTTCTCCGACGTCACCGCCTTGGTGGTCAATATTTCAGGGCCGGTTGATTCCCACGGCGCGGCTTGGGCCGACTTTGACGCTGATGGGGATCTAGATCTGATCGAACTGGTCGGTGCGGTTTCGGGCACGGGCATAGGACCGAACCAGCTATGGCGTAACGACAATGGCACCTTGAACGAGGTGTCCATTTCCTATGGCTTGGATTATCCAACAGGACGAGGACGGACTCCACTGTGGCTGGACTGGAACAATGATGGTCGCTTGGACTTGGTGGCCGCCAACTTCACCAGCGCCAGCTCGGAAGACAAGCTCTTCACCCAACAACCCAACGGCACCTTCCTCGAAGAGTCGACCAACATCGGCTTCACTTCGAACGGCAAGTCTTCGCACTTCGCTCACCTCGCCGACTTTGATGGCGACGGCACCCTCGACGTGCACATGGATGGCTTGACCTTTCCCAAGCTAATCTACAGCTTGACCCCATCCTCATGGGTCGACATCACCGATACCTTTGGCTTCGCAGCGGTGTCTGATGTGGTGGACGTAGCCTCAGGCGATTTCGACGGCGACGGGGTGAATGACTTCTACTTTTCGCGCGAGCCGTTTTGGCGACTGAGTCAAGTTGAGGTCGACAAAAACGGGGTACTGCGCATGGACATGCTGTCGGACCAGCAAGAAGTCGTCGTGACCTTCCGGTGCCGAGGACCGATTGAATTCGACTTGGGTACCACTTCCGATCTGAGCGATTATTTTCTTGGCGAAAACGGGATCAATCCGACCAGTCACAGGTTCATTTTGTCGCACAAGGACGATATCTCAGGTGGCTTTTTCCCGCGTACCCCAACGACGCCAGGGATTTACATCGGTCGTGAGTGGGAATCCGAAACCTGGGTGATCACCATGTACGCGCCCGTGCGCTCGCGCCTGCAAGCGCAAATTCGTTCGCTGGAGCCGTTCACGCGGATTATTACACCCTTTGGTTTTCAAGAGGGCACCATTGATCCTGATGCCATTATGGACCAAAGCCAATCCGGGTGGAGTGCGCGTTTGATGGGCGGGTCTGGTCAGCCAAGTGCCTCGGTCGTTGCCGGTGACTTCGATAACGACATGGACTTAGACATTTACGTGGTGCGCACTGGCACCGCCGTCAATTTGGAGAACCGCCTGTACGAAAACGACGGTACCGGCCAGTTCACCACTGTCCCTTCCGCGGGCGGTGCCAACGGCACCCTGACGGGTGTAGGGGACTGCGTTTCCATGGTCGACTACGACCAAGACGGCTTCCTGGACCTCTTTGTAACCAATGGTCGTAGCCATCAGTTACTTGCCGAAACTGGCCATCACCAGTTGTTTCACAACACTGGTAACTCCAATCATTGGTTGGAAATTGACCTCGTCGGAACGACCAGCAACATTGAAGGCATCGGCGCGCGGGTCATCGCAACCGCCGGTGGGGTGAGTCAAGCTCGCGAGCAAGGCGGTGGCGTGCACCGTTGGACGCAGAATCACTCGCGCCTGCATTTCGGTATGGGTGCCAACAACGTCGTCGATACGGTTGAAATCCACTGGCCAAGTGGCACGGTGCAGACTCTGAACGCGGTTTCGGTCGATCAGATTCTGACCATTACCGAGCCCTAAGCAGCGGCCGACGGAGAATTGCCTGGTGGCAGGGCGGATCTGGCCAAATCTCGGCGGATTTACGGGATTTCTGGTAGAATTTTGGCCGAAGGTTGGCGAATTCCTTCTTCCATTGAAGAGGATTTTCCGGCATTTTCTCCCCCATGCCACGCTGCCCACTTCTTCCCCTCGTTTTTGCACTGATTTTCACCCCAAACTTACTTTGGGGGCAGGTCCAGTCTATTTCGCCACCTGGGCAAGGCGCGGCTTCCGCCAGCAAGTTCAAATTTGATTATTACCCGGTCAACGTCCCTGACTGGCATGGCAAGTTGACGATTCAGCTGACCGAACAAATGGGTGACGATGCGGACTTGTATCTGAAGTGGGGCGGCAAACCTACCACCACGGATTACCAAGCTCGCAGCCGTACCCTCGGCACGAGCAATGAATTGCTGGTCATCGACTCCGCCA
>CAZMDZ010000081.1:0-744 GCA_964565175.1 uncultured Planctomycetales bacterium | reverse complement strand
GTCGGGCTATTGGTGGATCGGCGTGCGTCATTCGTTGAGCACCAGCTACGGCATTTCGTACTACACGGAAGCCGAAGCTTCCACCCGCCCAGGAATGGGGGCGGTGGTTTTTGATGACGGCGGTCAAAACGGCACTACTTTTCGAATGTGGGCGCCCAACGCAGACCAAGTTCACGTCGCTGGAGACTTTAACGGTTGGTCCGGTTGGCAGAGCGAGTTGATTTCGGAAGGCAATGGCCATTGGTCAACCGATATTCGCAACTTGGGTAGCGGTACCAATTATCAATACGTCATCCAAAACGGCGCCAGCACGCTGTGGCGAAACGATCCGCGCGCGGATCAGGTGACCAATTCAACCGGAGACTCCATTGTGATTGATCACGATGAGTTTTCGTGGAGTCATCACTTCAATACGCCGCCGTGGAATGACATGGTCATCTACGAGATGCACATCGGCACTTTTTATGATTCACCGGGAGGGGCACCGGGCACCTTTATGTCGGCGTTGAACAAGTTGGATGACCTCGCTGATTTAGGGGTGAATGTGATTGAATTGATGCCCGTGGCTGAGTTCGCTGGCGACTTCTCGTGGGGGTACAACTACGGTCACCCGTTTGCCGTCGAATCAATTTACGGCGGTTCGAATGCGCTGAAAACTTTCGTCGACGAAGCCCACGCCCGCGGCATCGCCGTCATCATCGCCATCGTCAATAACCATTGGGGACCCACCGACATGGATCTGTG
>CAZMDZ010000080.1:10873-12473 GCA_964565175.1 uncultured Planctomycetales bacterium | reverse complement strand
AAGAGACAGCAGCATCGTGGCCAGGGGCGGTGTTCGGGTCAGGGGATCGCAGCATCATACCCCAGGCGAAGCCGAACAGGAGCGTGAAGCAGCTGAGGCGCGAGGAGCTGAACAGCGGGGCGTCGGTAAAGCCGGCGGCGAACAGCGTGAACCAGGCGGCCAAAGCCAAAAATGCCGCATCCTTATTCCACTTTCGTCGGCGGAATACCCAAACCGGCAAGGCGAATATCCACCAGAGGAAAGCCAGCAATCCTGGAGCTCCGCTGGTGGCGGCGACCTGCAGGAAGTTGTTGTGGCAGTGAGCGTGCTTGAGTTTGGTGCCCGGGTAGCGCTCCTTGCCTTCGGTGGCGGCGAACTCATGCAAGTCCTTGCGGAAATCGCCGATGCCAGTGCCGGTCAACGGTTTGTCCGAGAAGGTGTCCCAACCGAATTGCCACAGCGCGGTGCGGGTGCGCTCGCCTTCGAGGAAGGCTTCGAAAGTCGTCAGTCGTTTGACCCGATAGTCCGAAGCCAGCATCCAAGATCCCACTCCAACCAGAGCGATCAGCGCAATCACCGCCAACTTGCTGCGGCGGAGGAAGTAGGGGATCATCGCCATAACCAAGAGGCCGGTGACCAGCAGGGTCATGCGTCGGCGGGTGGCGAAGACGGCCAGTAATTGGCAAAGGGCGGCGACAATCAGCAGCGCTTGGCCCTTTCGAGATTGGCCGCGAATTAAAACGAGGGCGCAAATGACGCCAGCCGACATCGACAGGGAATACAGCCAGATGTTGGTCGGGACCTCGGCGGTGCCGGCAAAGTGCCCTAGTTCAAGGAAGCCTTTGAGGATATGCCAAAGGCCAACGGTGGAGGCGGCCAGCGCCGAGCCAAGGAACGTCCACAGGTACAACCGTGGATTGGCGGCATCGCGCACAGCAGCTGCGCCGAAAAATAAGAAGCCCAAAGGCCAGAAGCTTTGAAAGTTTTCCCAGCCACGGCCTACGTTGCTGGAGACAAACACCGAAACCAGCAAGGTCAGCAGGAACAGGCCAGTCGCCTTGCCGATGGAATTGTTAAAAGTGCCCAGCGGTCGCCGATGCCACAAAGTGGTCAGCAGCAGCAAGCCACCGCCAATGCTGAGCCCCGCCTTGGACCATGGCTGAGACATGCCGGCCAGGCACAGGGCCCACAAGCGCAAATCGAGTGGACGGGAATTTTCGGGCAATGGGGAGGCGTGAGTGGGGGCTGGCGTAATCGGAAGCGGGGATTTTAGCGGCGTTCTGGTTTGCTTCGCGCACAACCATGCAGCTATAAATTGTCATGGCAAATGCCACCGGCGAAGGCCAGTCCCAGCCCGAAAAAATTAGCGGACGAAGCGCATTTCGCGGTGCAGTGGTGACGTCTGCCTGGACGCTGCTTTCGCGCATCCTCGGTTTTGCCCGCGATGCCAGCATGCTAGCGGTTTTCGGCGCTTCGGTGGCGACCGGTAACTTTGTCATCGCCTGGATGCTGCCCAACCTGTTCCGGCGTTTATTTGGCGAAGGAGCGGTCAGTGCTGCCATTCAACCCGCCCTCGCGCGGGCTCAGGGCCCGTAGAATGTTGTGTCCTGTAGCGCCTCGC
>CAZMDZ010000080.1:0-10863 GCA_964565175.1 uncultured Planctomycetales bacterium | reverse complement strand
GGGCACGAGGCGGCGGCACGATTGTTCGCCAGTTTCATGGGTTTTTTCGCTGTTTCGCTGACCGTATTGGTGGTCGTCGGCGAAATCATCCTGGTTTGGATGCTGCGCAGCCTCGATCCCGGCTCGGCCGACGAAGAGGCGCTGCGCCTCTCGATTTACCTGCTGCCCTACGTGGTGCCGATCTGCCTAACTGCGCTTGCCGGTGCTCCCCAGCAGTTGTCCGGCCGCTTTAGCCTGCCCGCGCTTGCTCCCGCCGCTCTCAACGCCGTCTGGATCACCTGGTTGGTCATTCTCGGCGTAGGTGCCGACATCATGCTGCTGCCGATTGGCGTCCTATTCGGCGGCCTGGTGCAATGGGCGATGCAATTCCCTGGCCTGCGTGCCGATGGTTGGCCGCTGCTGCCGCGGATGGACTTTGGCAATCCACGCTTAAAGGATGCTTTGAAGGCGTTTGCTCCAGCGGTGCTCGGCTTGGCCGCGGTCCAGCTCAATTTGCTGGTTGACCAAATCCTGGTTCGGGAAATGGTCAGCGAGCAAGCCAACTCGTTTACTTACGCCGCCAATCGATTGATTCAGCTTCCGGGGGCATTGGTCGGCGTCGCTGCCGCCACTGGCGCGATGCCCTTGTTCGCGCGTTTGGCCGCTGAACAACGCAAGTCGGAAATGACCGCGGCACTGCGGAAGAGCAGTGAAATGACGCTGATGCTGATGATGGCCGCTGGCTGCGGTTTGGGTTGGTTGGCCGAACCCGTCATTCGTGTTTTGTTTGAACACGGTCGATTTAGCGCCGCCGATACCAGCACACTGACTCCCGTCTTACGCGCCTACCTTTGGTCCTTACCAGCAGGCGCCTTGCTCGGCCTGTCCGCCCGTGCTCGCCAGGCCAGCGGAGATTTGCGCGGCCCAGCACGCATCGCCATTGGCATGGTTCCGCTAAACCTTGGACTCGACATCCTGCTGCTGCCAAAGTTTGGCGTCGCTGGCGCGGGTTACGCGACTTCCATTGCCATCACCGTGCAATACCTGCGCTTGGCGCGCGGCCTTTCGCCGTTGGGAATTGGCGCGCCGATTCGGATGAACCGCCTCATTCCGTTGCTTGCGCCAGGCGCGGCATCGACCCTCGCTGCGGCATTGATCTACCCGTTCACCGCGGGAATTTTGCCCGAGTGGGTGGCTTTGATGCTCAGCATCCTGGCGGGAGTTGGTGCCGCCGCCATCGTGGCCTGGAAGCTGCTGCCCGAAGAGGCCGAGCAGCTGCTTTCCAAATTCCGACGCTAGCCGGGAGGCCGTTGATCCAATCGGATCGGGTCTGCCTTAAGCGTTGACCGGCTCAGCCACTTCCACTGCGTAGTATTCCTGCAACGGGCAGACGTCGGCGGCGCCCAGCTTGAGCGCTTGAATGCCTTCGACCGCTGCCATTGCCGCCGACATTGTGGTCAGGCACGGAATGTTGGCTTGGTAGGACTCGGAGCGAATCATGCCGTCGTCGTGACGGGTGACCTTGCCCAGCGGCGTGTTAATGATCAGCGTGACTTCGCGGTTCTTGATCAAATCCACTACGTGCGGCCGACCTTCATGCACCTTGTTGATGCGCTCACACTCTAGTCCGTGGCGCATCAGCACTTTGTAAGTGCCGTCGGTGGCGACCAGGGTGAAGCCCAAGCTGAGTAACTGCCGCGCGACCATGACCACGTTGCGCTTGTCAGCATCTTTGACGGTAAGGAACACCTTGCCTTCAATCGGCAAAGTGCGTCCGGCCGCGCTGCTGGCCTTGGCCATCGCCATCGAAAAGTCACGGTCAATGCCCATGACTTCCCCAGTCGAGCGCATTTCCGGACCGAGGTCGGCACGCGCTCCGGGGAATTTGGCGAACGGGAATGCCGGTGCTTTCACCGCCATGTGGCGCGGGGTGACGGTTTCCTGAATGCCCAATTCATCCAGCGATTTGCCGGCCATCACCTGAGTGGCGATTCGAGCATAAGCAACGCCAGTTGCCTTGGCGACGTACGGCACGGTGCGCGAGGCGCGTGGATTGACTTCAAGCACGTAAAGCGTTTCACCGCGCACGGCCAACTGCACGTTCATCAATCCGATGACGCCGAGCTCCAGTGCCATCGCGCGAACGGCGTCGCTAATTTGATGGACCAAGGCATCGGACAGCGAAATCGGTGGGATCACGCAAGTGGAATCACCGGAGTGAATGCCAGCTTCTTCGATGTGTTCCATCACCGCGGCGATGACCACGCGTTTGCCATCGGAAACACAATCGACGTCAATCTCAATCGCATCTTCGAGGAAGCGGTCGATCAACACCGGGCGTTCCGGCGAAGCGATCACCGCCTCTTTCATGTAACGCTCAAGATCGCGGGTGTCGTAAACGATCTCCATCGCCCGACCACCAAGGACATAACTTGGGCGAACCAGCACCGGGAATCCAATGCGATTGGCAACGGCCACAGCCTCTTCGGTGTTGGTAGCCATGCCGTTAGGCGGCGCCAGCAACTTCAGCTTGTCGAGCATCTCCGAGAAGCGGCCGCGGTCTTCCGCCCGGTCAATCGCTTCCACCGGAGTGCCCATAATCGGCACGCCAGCTTTTTCCAAGGAACTGGCTAAGTTCAACGGCGTTTGGCCACCAAACTGAACAATGACGCCGTCGGGTTGCTCGCGCTTGCAGATGGCCAGCACGTCTTCAGTGGTCAACGGCTCAAAGTACAAGCGGTCCGAAATGTCGAAGTCGGTGGAGACCGTCTCCGGGTTCGAGTTGACCATGATCGATTGAATACCCATGTCGCGCAGCGCCAGTGAGGCATGCACGCAGCAGTAATCAAACTCGATGCCCTGGCCAATGCGGTTCGGCCCGCCGCCAAGGATGATGACCTTTTTTCCTTCCAACGGCGCCACCTCTTCGCTGGTGTAGTCGTAGGTCGAGTAAAGGTAAGGAGTGGCAGCCGCAAATTCGCCCGCGCAGGTGTCCACCAAGCGGTAGCCCACTTTGACGCCCATGCCGTGCCGCTTTTCACGCAGCTCGGTTTCGGTGCATTCAAACACCTCGGCGATGCGCGCATCGCTGAAACCACGGCGCTTCCAATCGGTCAACTTCTCCACCGTGACGTTGTCGAGGTTGTAGCTCTCCAACTCCATGTCGGTTTGAGCCAGCCGTTCCAAGTAAGCCAAGAACCACGGGTCGATGCCAGTCAGCCGTGCCACTTCCATGACGTTGTAGCGCTGGACAAAAGCATCGTAAATGGCAAACAAACGTCCCGGCGCAGGGCGCGAAAGTTTGTGCGCCAATTCCTCGGCCGAAAAGTCTCGCTTCTTGCCAGAGAAGCCGGTTCGCCCGACTTCCAATCCGCGCAGCGCTTTTTGGAACGACTCCTCAAAGGTGCGGCCAATCGCCATCGTCTCGCCGACCGACTTCATTTGCGTGCCCAAAGTCGAATCCGACTGCGGGAACTTCTCGAAGGCAAAACGCGGCATCTTGGTCACCACGTAATCGATCGACGGCTCAAAACACGCCGGCGTTTCTTTGGTGATGTCGTTCTGAATCTCGTCCAGGGTGTAGCCGACGGCGAGCTTGGCGGCGAACTTCGCAATCGGGAAGCCGGTTGCTTTTGAAGCCAGCGCCGAACTGCGCGATACCCGTGGGTTCATCTCAATCACAATCAATTCGCCATTCGACGGATTGATCGCAAACTGCACATTCGAACCACCGGTTTCCACTCCAATTTCGCGCATGATCGCGAAACTGGCGTCGCGCATGCGCTGGAACTCCTTGTCAGTCAGCGTTTGCGACGGAGCGACGGTGATGGAGTCACCAGTGTGCACGCCCATTGGGTCGAGGTTCTCAATCGAGCAGACGATCACGCAGTTGTCTTTGTGATCGCGCATCACCTCCATTTCGAATTCTTTCCATCCAATCAAGCTCTGCTCGATCAGGATTTCATCGACTGGCGACATGCGAACGCCGCGCGCAGCGATTTCCTCGAATTCTTCTTGGTTGTAAGCAATGCCACCGCCGCTGCCACCCATGGTGAAGGCGGGGCGGATCACGCACGGCAGGCCGATTTCCTCGACCGCCTTGCGTGCTTCGGTCAGGCTGTGAGCAATCGCCGACGGCGCGTTCTGCAGCCCGATTTTGCTCATCGCCTGACGGAATTCGTCGCGGTCTTCCGCTTTGTGAATGACGTCGGCGCGAGCGCCAATCATTTCGCAGCCGTACTTCTCCAAGACGCCGTTTTGATGCAGCGAAAGCGCCGTATTTAACGCCGTCTGACCGCCCAGCGTGGGCAGGATGGCGTCGGGGCGCTCCTTGGCGATGATTTTCTCGACAAACTCCGGTGTGATTGGTTCGACGTAGGTCGCGTCGGCCAATTCCGGGTCGGTCATGATCGTCGCCGGGTTGGAGTTGACCAGCACGATGCGGTATCCGTCTTCCTTCAGCGCTTTAATCGCCTGGGTTCCGGAATAGTCGAATTCACAGGCTTGCCCGATGATGATCGGACCGGAGCCAATGACGAGGATGGAACTCAGATCGGTTCTTTTAGGCATGGGGGATGACAGCCGATTTTGGTCATTGTAGCAGCAACCTCGCCGCGTAATGCCCGCCCGGCGCGGAAATGCAGTCAGCTTTTGGCGAGGCGCAAATCTGCGGCTCGAATGCGCGATCTAGCCCAAGCAAAGCTGAATCCGCCGTGCCAAATCCCGCGGATTCTGCCCTGCCAGGATCTCGCAAAGACCAGCTTTAAGCGGCAGAATGACGTCGACGGTGCGCTTCGCTTTCTTTTTGTCGCGCGCCAGCAGCTTGCTCAATTCGGCTTGACTCGGCAGCCGCCCCGGATAGTCGATGCCCAAGCCGACGTGCCCAAGCAGTGCCATCATCCGGTCGCGGTAGGCCGCCTTGGCGACGCCGACGTCCACCGCCATGTCCAGCGCACAGCGCAATCCCAACGCCACCGCTTCACCGTGAGCCAATTTGCGCGGCCCGGCTGCCGTTTCGAGCGCATGGCCAAAGGTGTGGCCGAGGTTGAGCAACTTGCGCACGCCGTGTTCAAGCGGATCTTGCTCGACGATGGTGCATTTGACCTTGGCGGTCGCTCGGGCGATGGCCAGCATGTCGGCATGCACCGTCGAGGAGCTGCGAAACGCAGACGCTGGCATTTTTTCCAATTTGCGCAGCAACGCCGGGCTGCCAATCATGCCTGACTTGACCACCTCGCCCATGCCGCAGCGCCAATCGCGGTCGCTGAGGGTGGCGAGGCAGGCGACGTCGGCGAGCACAAACTTGGGCAGGTGGAAAGCGCCCACTAGGTTTTTGCCTTGCGGGAGGTTGACCGCCGTTTTGCCACCGATGGCGGCGTCGGCCATGCCGAGCAAGGTGGTGGGCATAGCCGCCCAGCGCACGCCGCGCATATAGGTAGAGGCGGCGAAGCCTGCCATGTCGGTGGTGATGCCGCCCCCGACCCCAAGCACCAGCCCGCCGCGGTCCAAACCTGCGCGGACCATCTTTTGGGTCAGCTGTTCGAGCTGCCCCAGAGTCTTGCGCTTTTCGCCAGGGAGGAGCGGCAGGATCTTAAAGGGGATTCCCGTTTTATCCAGCGCAGTGGTCAGCGTCTCCTTCATCACAGGAGCTGCACCGCGATCCAGCACCGCCACGATCGAAGTGGGGAGCGGGTCTAGTTTCTTGATCAAACCTGGCAGCCGCCGGGCAGTCATTTGCAAACCGAAAACAGGCGCGAGTTCCATCAGCTTGAGGTGATTATTCCTTACTTCGGACCACGGTTATAACGCCGACGACGATCGCGTAGCTCTTGAACGGCTAGTTGCGCTTGGCGTTTGTCGCGGCGGATCAAGATCACAAAACCGGTGACGAAAACCACAAACAAGAGCAAGAAGCCTTGCATGATTTGGCTTTCCAATAGCGAGGGGGCAATGTGTCGTTCACGGACACCAGCGATAATGAACACCGGAGTGCGTCGCTGGTTACCGACGGTGTCTTCGAAGGCCCACATGCGGACGAAGAAACCCAACATTTCATGCTTCAGCCCCAAGCCCTTAAAAGCTTCGCGGCCGGGCGCGGCGATGCGCAGTAATTGATCGCCAAATTCGTATTTGTTGACGAAGGCATGACTATGGTTGCGCAGCCGCATCGGGTTTTCCGGGCAGGCTTTGGTCCATTCCCTGACAGGCTTCGCATACAAAATCACCGCTTTGCCGCGATAAGGCTGGGGGTCGGCGCTGATGTCTACGAGAAGCTTTTTGTTGAAGTACGTCGCCTCTTCGAAAACCTGTTCGTATCGTTCCGGATCTTCAGCAAGCGTGGCAGCGTAATTCATAATGTGCCAATAACCCTGCTCTTCCACTTCGCTGTATTCGTGGAATTCATCATCTTGGACTTGCCCTAACACGTTGAAGTCCAGTGTTTTCGCTAGCTCTGCTTTGCGCACCGAAGGCCGCAAGCCGCGGCCTACAAACAAGGGCGCAGTGATTTTTTCACCTTCAATGACTTGGGTGTAAATTTTGTAATAGAAGCCTTCGACGACGACAAACATGCCATCGCCACCGAACAGCTCTTTCGGTGCATTCAACGAAACGTAAAAGAAATCTTTGCCTTCGTCGGTGCGAATCCACGTCCAAGTTTCTTCGGGCCCTTCGATGGTGCGTTGTTGAATGCGCAAGTCTTTGACGTCGCCGCGCAATCGATAAGGAGTGCCGCGCAGTTCGCCGGAGTTCTGTTGTGCATTTTCGAAGTCCAGCGTGGGCGAACCCAGGGCGTCGAGGTGGCCGGGCACCAATGCGCGCGACAAGCTCAGCAGACTGGAAAAGGGTTTGGATTCCAGGATTAGCTTTTCGGAGGAAGTGCTGTCTTTGACCTCGGAGAGGGCATCGACGTCCACCGGTGGAAACAGCATTTCATTCGCCTGCGCCTGGTTTTCGGTGATCGGTCCAGGCAGCCGGAAATCATCGCTGCTTTGCCTGCTGCGGATATGGAAGAAAATTCCAATCGCCAGCACCAGGCCGGCGGTCATCAGGATCATGCGCACACGTTCGCGCCGCTGCAGCGGACTCCGCCGTTTGAGACGTTCGAGTTCTTCCCGCTTGCTAGGTTTGGGGGGCGTTGAGGAAGTCATTAGATTCTCTTACGGTAGGCCTCGGAAGCTTCGACGAAACGCGAAAAAAGGGCGCGACTCTCTGCCGACTCTGGTGCACGTTCAGGATGCCATTGCACACCAATTGCGAAGGATCGACCGGGGACTTCGACCGCCTCAATGGTGCCATCTTCTGCTGTGCCCGTGGTTTGTAGTCGCTTGGCAGGGATGTCGGCGAGCGCTTGATGGTGAAAAGAGGGCACTTGCAAGTGGTCGGCGCCGATGATTTTCGCCAGCTGGCAATCCGGCTGCAGCTGGACTTGGTGTTGAATCCCCTTGGTGTGGTCTTGGTGCTGATCAAGGTGTTGGACAAAGCCCGAGCCATGGAGCAGACCCAAGATCTGCATGCCGAAGCAAACGGCGAGGAGTGGCATGTCGCGATCCATAACGCGCTGCAGCAGTTCTAGGTTCATCGTTTGCTGGACGGCGGGTACCGGTTTGCATTCCGCAGTGGGAGCAGGGCCGCCCATGTGCCTTAAATCCATGTCGTCGCCACCGGTCGCGAGCACGCCGTCGACGCGGTCCAGCAGCAAATTCAAATCGGCCGCTGGCGTATCTCCTGGAAGCAGCAGCGGCACTGCGCCAGCTGCCCGCAAGCACCGACTGTAATCCGTAAACAGCTGATAGCGCTGCCGCCCGTCGTACCAGGGCGGTGCCAGAACTTCGGTGGTTAGCCCAATTACAACCGGGGAGGCGTCGGCCATGGCACCTATACTAAGCCGCCCGATGTCCTTGCTGTACCTTCTGCTTGGTCTTGGCGGCCTATTAATTGGCGCCGAGTTGGCGGTCAGTGGCTCCTTAGCCCTGGCCCATCGTTGGCGTTGGCCGACTTGGGTCACAGGTGTGATTTTGTTGGCCTTGGGTACTTCGCTGCCAGAGCTGTTTGTTAGTGGAGCGAGCGCCCCAGACCATCCAGACTTGGCATTGGGCGCAATCTTCGGCTCCAACGCGATCAACGTCGGTGGTGTGCTGGGAATGATGCTGGTGCTGCAGTCGCGTGGCGGCATTCCGTTGCGGCAGACGTCCTTCACCGCGCTGATCATGCTCGCGGTCGGCAGCGTGGTCGCATTCTGGGCTTTCGGCAACGAGCAAATCCCTGGCTGGGCTGGCCCCACGTTGCTGGCGATGTACTTGCTGCTGTTTTTGTCCAGCTTGCTCAGTGGTTCACCCAGTACCCCAGACAACCCCGAAGCGGGCGCACCCGGTGAAGGTCTGGCTACTACTCTTCCGCGCGCATTTGCCATCACTCTGGGCGGTTTTGTCCTGTTGGCAGTGGCGGCCGGTTGGTTTTTGGAGGGCGCGCTTGGCATCGCCGAACGCTTAGGTTGGGGGGCAGGTTTTGCCGGCTACCTGATTGCTGCTTCCGGCACTTCGGCACCGGAATTTTTCACCTCGTATAAGGCGATGAAAAAGGGTGCCGTCGGCGCGGTTTTTGGCAACATTCTTGGCTCCAACGCTTTTAACTTGTTGATCGTTGGCGGCGTGGTTTGCTTGCGCGCGGCGGTGCCGTTGAATCCCGAACGGGTGATGCCGCAAGTGTGGGTGAACCTGGGCTTCTGTCTCGTACTGTTGCTGCCGATGATCGTCCGCCGCGAGGGCGGTCGCCGCACCAAGTTGGGAGTGTTTGGCGGCCTTTTGCTGATCGCTTGTTACATCTGGTCAGCGTGGTGGATCGGCAGCCAAAGTTGAGTTAGGGAAGCGGGGAAACTGGCAGCAGTGATAAACTTCCGCCATGGAATATCGCGCGCCTGCGCCTGAAAATGCCTCGCCGCTTAGCGCTGCTCAAGTCGCTGAAATGAGCGGTGGCAAGCTCGAGGGCGACGCTGCCGTCACCGTGACCGGTGTGGCATCGTTGGCCGACGCTGGTTCCCAACACGCGGTCTACTTGGCTCCACGCGCCAGCCGCGAAGTGTTGGCCGCTTTTGGCGATTGCCAAGCGGCGTTGGTGTTTGCCGCGAAGGGCATGGAGATTGAAGGGGATTACGCCGTCGTTCGCGTTGCCCAGCCAGCATTGGCAGCCGCCTTGTTGTCGCAGCATTTTTACTTGGCCCAGCCGCGATTAATTGGTGTGCACGAGCACGCCGAGGTCCATCCAACCGCGCGCATCGGCAATGGCGTGACCCTGCACCGAGGTGTGGTGGTCGGCCCCGAATGCGAAATCGGCGACGGCTGCGTTTTGCATCCGGGAGTGGTGGTTTACGCCGGGGTCAAAATCGGTGCGGGTACCACAGTGCATGCAAATTCCGTGATTGGCAGCGATGGCTTTGGTTACGAATGGAGCGGCCAGGGGCACGAAAAAGTACCGCAGGTTGGGGGCGTCGAAATTGGGCGCGGCGTTGAAATTGGTTCGTGCACAACCATTGACCGCGGAACTTTTGGTGCGACGGTGATAGGCGATGGCTGCATCATCGACAACCAAGTTCAAATTGGTCACAACTGCAAGCTGGGACGTTTTGTGGTGCTCTGCGCGCAGGTCGGCTTATCTGGTTCGACGGAAGTCGGTGATGGCGCCATTCTTGGTGGACGCGCGGCAACGGTCGGGCACTTGCGGATTGGCGCCGGTGTGCGCATGGCGGGCGCGGCGGTGGCGACCAAGGATATTGAAGCTGGTGCGACCGTCGGTGGTTATCCAGCCTGGGATATTCGCATGGAACAACGGATGCAGGCGCGGATTCGCCGGTTGGCCAAGAAGTAGGCTGTTTAGGCGGCGAGCTGCCAGTGCAGTTGCAGCAAATTCTGGCGATGGACCGAGAGCCCAAGCGCATGGAGCGCGCTTTGGAAATCCATCCAGCCGACTTGAGCGAGTTGGCGCTTTTTCGGCATGACGACGCGCGGGCTGCGCAGCCGGAAGCCGACTGGCCAACCCACCAAATGCAAATCGCCGACGTCCTCTTCGATGCCCAAGGCAGGGCATTGCAGGTCGAAGGGATTGCCTAGGCCGATTTCATCATGCACGGCGGTAACGGCGGCCTCGCGTAGGTCTTGGTGGTACTGGATCGGTTTCACCACGGGTCGCCACAAGGAGTCGGCGCTGGGACGGGGGCGCAGAAGCAGGTACTCCAGTCGGCGACCTGCGCTCCGGTAAACAAAGACGTTGACCTCGTGGCGGAGGCCGCCATCGCCAAAATCGTCAGGTTGGAAGTGAGAACTCATAATCACGGCTCCTTGCATTTAGACTACCCCAATGCAGCGGTTGTCGTCGCTTTGGCAAGAATTCTGTGCACGTACTGATTACGAAAAGTGCGAAAGGCCGCGGGCTGCGCGCTTTTCGATAGATGAAATTCGTGATTTGCTGCAACGTTTGGGGAATCCCCATTACAAGTTCGACAGCTTGCTTGTGGCCGGGAGCAAGGGCAAAGGCTCAGTGGCGCATTTCCTTGCTCGGGGGTTGCAGGGGGCTGGTTTCAACACCGGGGTTTACAGCTCCCCACACTTGTCCGACTGGCGCGAGCGGATTCGAGTGCAGCAAGATTTTGCCTCCGGTTTTCGTTTGGCTGGGGCGATGGAGCGGGTTTTGGCGGCCGCTGGTGGCGAAGAAACCTTTGTCGACTTGCTGACCGCCACCGGATTTCTCCGCATGTCAGCAGACGGTACCGGCAGCGGAGCCAACGAGCCGCAAGACCGTAACCAGGTCATCGCGGATACGATCCGTATTGTGTGCACGTCGCTTGTCGGCCTGAGCGTTCATTGCTCACAGTGTCACGATCATCGTTACGAC
>CAZMDZ010000079.1:0-12576 GCA_964565175.1 uncultured Planctomycetales bacterium | reverse complement strand
ATGTTAGAGCGCTCAAAAGCCCAGGCAAAGGAAGACGCCGAAGCTATGGGTGGAGCTATGGGTGGAGGGATGGGTGTACCTCCAGGGGGAGCGCCTCCAATGGAAGGAGAAGGAGGGGGAGAGGAACCATCTCAAGGGCAAGAGCAAGCGCCCCTTCAATAATATTTTAAAAAAACCTCGAAAAAAGTGCTACTAATAGCACTAAATACTAATGCTATTAGTAGCAATCTAAAAAAATTATGAATATTCAAGATATCTTCACCTCTCGCGATAAGAACTTTGTTAGACTTAATCTAGCTCAGGATTACCTCAGCCGTCTTGTTAGAGAAAACATGACGGTTTTTACATATGATGGCATTAGTGACAAGGCCACATTTTTAACTGAAAATGATGGTCTTATTAAATGCACCGTTGATTTTGGAGATACGGGAATAATATTAAAAGATTTTGAAGTGGGGACTGTGAATGATATCCTGTCGGACCAACGCGTAGACGAAATTGTAAGTGAGGAAGTCCATTCCTTTATGGATAATATAATTAAAAACGAATATGGTAATGCGGATTCTAACATGAATAAAATTTTTGAATCTTTCAAAGCGAGAAGTGAGATTACAAAAACACGAAATTCGTTACATAAAAAAATGGAGCGGTTTGGAGATAAGCACGAAATCATAACGAATGAATCCTATGATAAACTTATAGAAATGAAAGAAAAAGTAATTTCGTTTATAAAGGAAAATAAAGAAGAGCTTAGTGGATACGAAGATATCGTTAACTCCAGTAAACTGTCCAATCTTTTAGGGAGCGCTTTTGATGCTCCAAAAACTTCAATTGAGGAATTATCAGAACAGAAAAGTCTTTTTGTAGATTATAATACTAACAAATCAGTATATGAGTTGGTTTGCCAACAAGAATTAATATCCTCTGAATTAGTAGAATCCAAAGAAAACTTTTCAAAAACATGGATTAATAACCAAGCTATGCACAAACTGGCCTCTTGTCTTTATAATGACGATGAGGCCATTTCTGTTGCTTTAGAGGAAGCGGTTAGAGAAGTTCCTTATCTGGCTTTAGCATCTAAATCTTCCATTAAAGACATTTTTACGATGGTATACGAAAGTACAGGCTCCACGGATATTACTAAGAAAGAAATTAAAGAGTTTACTTCCAAGGTTTTTGAGATGAAAAAACCTGTAAAAGAATCTGTAATAAAGGTACTTAACGATAAGCATGGAATTAATGTTCAAAACCTAAAGTTTGTACCGTCCTTTACTAATCTAGCTAAAGCTCAATCTGTATTTTTTGAAGCACTTAGCGTTATGGTAGGTAAGGGAGGTCCTACACTTAGGGACGTGCTTAAAGAGTTCTCTAAATGTGTTAATAAGAAAACAGGTATTCAAACCTTAGAAGTTAATGATTACATCGCGGAAGTCTTAGCGGAAGGGGGTCTTTTTTCTGAAACCTCTCTAGGGTCTGTAAACATCTCCGAAGTTATAGCAGAGAAAGCTAATGAAGTAGAAAGGAATCTAGGGGATGATTCTGATGGCGACGGAATCCCAGATGCGGAAGATTCTGAGGATGGTATGCCAGAGGAAACTGAAGAAGAATCCAAGGAAGAGGAAACTGAAGAAGAAGAGGCACCCGAGGAAGAGGAAACTGAAGAAGAGGCAACCGAACCTGCAGGTCACTCTCCAAAGGAAATGAAAAAAATCTTAGGTGAGTTAGATGACCTGTTTAAAGAGGTTGACTGGGAGAGTCTATCCGCTGACGTGGACTCGGAGGAAGAGGTGGACGCCGAAACTCCTGAAGATAAAGTAGAGGCTTAATCTTCTATAAGAAACCCCTGCTTTAACCATACAAACAAGTTTCTAGTGTGCTCATCACGCATGAACGTGAGTATTTGAATTAAAGAAGACAAAGTTGCCGTACTTTTTTCTGTGACTTCTTTATTGTATTTAAAACTTTTTAACTCGGACATAATATAGTCTATACGGTCTATATCGTCTTCTTGAAGTTCATTAAGTTTTCGTATTTCTTTATCTTTATTTCTCATAATTAATATCTAATTTAAGTGATTTATATGCAGTTTTTCTCTTGGCTGAATGCTGTTTAAGGTAAGGTACTTGGTCAGCAAAATCATGTATAAACACTCTTGTCTTACTTTTATGTATTCTAAGAGCTCTGCCAAGTGCCTGTAAAGTGGCTATTTCTGATTTTAAGCCTCTGGCGTTAACCAGATGGGTTATCTCCGGAATATCAATACCAGTTTGCATAATAGTAGTGCCTATTAATATTGCATGGTCTGCGTTTTTGAAATCATCAATCGTTTTATTACGCAGGTCAATTGAATCTTTCCCCTCTAGGGTCATAGTATGAGGAATCAAATCTTTTAAAATTTCTAAATGCTTTAGATTTTTAACCAGTATAAGAATCTTCCCCTTAGTATTATCACATAAGGATTTTATTTTATTGTTACGGATATCGTTATGGATTACGCACTCCTCGTAAATTTCAGGGTAAGAACTATCTAAGTACTCATGGTTATCATACTCCGGCATCTTATGAAAAGTTACCTTGGGCGGCGTTAGGAACCCGTCAGAAATCAAACCTTGTACATCTACCTCAGACACTACGGGACCTAGGAAGGAGCGGAGCGTTGTACGAGCCATTTTATCCTTGGGTACTGTTGCTGTCATGCCTATTCTATAAGTAGCTTTAGGGAAAGACTTTAGAACTTTTGTTGCTATTTTTCCTTTCGAAAACTCGTGTACTTCATCAAATATGATAAAGTCTGAATGGTCTAAGTGAGTATCAATCACTTTATGAATGGACTGGACTGTGCACAGTGTGATTGGTTTAATATCAGTACCTTCACCGAATGCCACTCCTACATCAAAGCCTCTCTCTTTAAGCCATTCATATGTTTGTATAAGTAACTGCTTTTTAGTGAAGAAGATAAGGCCCTTCATATCCTCCAAAGCTTTTAAGACACCACCAAGCACAATAGTTTTACCAGAACCTGTTGGTGCTTCTATAATACACCCCATAGACGCTAGTGCAATATTAATTAAATCCTCCTGATAATCCCTGAAGTGGATATCAGACAACTCTACGGGGTTTAAAGGGGGAGCTGCCCTCGTGTCCGTCACCTCATAATCTTCGTTAATATACTTAAGGTCTTCAATAATACTAGATAATAAGCCAGTTCCGAACTTTCCTGTACGCTCAGAAAAGAACATTTTACAGCCGTCCCAACCACCGCGACGATGTTGAGAGGTATATTTGTAACCAGGAACTTTAACACTATACTTCTTTTTTAGTGCTTTTTTCAATTCCATATTCGAAGTTACAAGTTTTGAATATATATTTCCAACAATAATTTTCAAGATAGTCTATAATAGTAAAAAATGTTAGTCCCTGAAACAAAAAGTCTTTATATTCAAAGCCGCCACGAAATAGGTAGGGAGTGGGTATGTAGTGGTTGTGATGACCCTTCTATACCCCCTGAAGATGTAACATGGGCTCCTTTAGATGAATACCCCGACTCATTAGAATATGTTGTATACGATGGGACTGAAAGGGGCTCCGAGGGAGCTATAGTTATGGGGATTTATTTTGAAGACGTTTATCCTCAAGTAGTAGGCAGCCCAGGAACCTGTGATAATTACTATAATGAGCTTATGCTATATCATACAGACCTTCTAGAAGATGCCTCCTTATCAGCTATACCTCTAGAAATTGTTCATATTACAGCAAATACGTCCGCTGCCGGGGATAACCCAGAGCTATCCTTAGGTATTGTAGAGGTGGGATGTTCTAAAGGTCGATTCTACTACGAGGGGCTAGGAGGCAGGGGGTACCCTGTAAATCTCCAAAAAGGTGACAAACTTGTTCTTAGGCCCTTACGATTTGAAGGGGCTGACATAGAGATTCAAAATAAATACGCATGGGCCGCAGGTCATAGGGACCTAGCAGTGGTACCCGCATATGGAAGTATACCCTTTGCTAAATGTAATAATAATGACACCTGCACCGAATACTCGTGGGTGTCTCCTGAAAATACTACTGAAAAACGAGGGTTTGTTTGTACTTGGGCATTCTCGGACGAGTCCGGATGGAAGTCTCTTATATTAGGGTCGTGGTCGGCAAACCAATGCGTGCCAACCTACCAATTTCCAGCTTTACAGGGTATATTTAGTGTTAATAGTAACAATAAGTGGTGGCACGAAAAAAACAGTACTGATTGGTCTATGGGAAAACATCATATTTGCGTAAACTGGAGTGATTGTGATAACTATGATTTGTATAATCACGTATCCTGGGAAAGGCGGTTACATTTAAACGTCATTCTGGACGCTACAGAAACAGTAATGAAAGAACAAATTTTATAATGAGTAAAGAAAAATCAATAATAGACTTAGCTAAAGAAGCACAGGAGGCTCCCCAAACTAATGAGCCCGCTCCATCGCTAAACTCGGACTCCTTTTCTAATGTACCAGAAGACGAGAATATGAAGGCTACGTTGGAAGGGCTTCTAGAAAATGTCCACAGTAAACTTCAATATAAGGAAGTCGAGTTACCTTCAAAGGGTCTTTTTTATAAGGGGACGTCCAAGGTCTCCGTTAGACCTTTAATTTTTGAGGACGAGAGAAACCTAAGAAATTTACAAACAAGTGATGATATCAATACAATGTTAAATTCAATTCTCTCAGCGTGTACTAAAGGAGTACCTCCTGAGATTTTAACACCCCCTGATAGGTTATACATTTTATTTAAAATCAGAGAATTATCTTATGGAGATGACTACAAACTGGAGCAGAACTGTAACCACTGTGGGGTTAAGAACTCACTCACTTTAAAGATTAGTTCACTAAAAGTGGATTACTTAGAGGAAGATTACACCACTTTTACGTTGCCTGATTCTCAAAAATCCGTGTCCATTAGAGTCCCACGCGCGTCCCAAATGGAGGGTTTGGGAAGTCTAGATTCTATTATGAATAATCTCTATAAATTTGTTCATAGCGTAGAGGGTATTAATGATGCTACCATTATTGAGGAGTTTATTAGAAGAACGACCGTTAAAGATGTAGACGTCCTAAGGACAAAGATATTCATCCCATCCTATGGCATGGAAGACAAGCTTTTGTTTAATTGCATGAAATGCGGGGAGGTTACAAAAGCAAACGTCATAATGAACGAGTATTTTTTTACCACGAACTAGTTGATTTGCTCTCAGGGGACTCTTTAGATAACCTGACCTATTCACTAGTTAAACACGCAAATTTTAGTTTTCAAGACCTTTTAGTTATGACCTTCAAAGAAAGAAGGGCTTTTTATGATATGTTAGAGAAAGAACTAGAAAAACAGAAACAAGAAATTGAAAAGGCACGGCCCTCAAGGGCTAAATAAAGAGACATGGCTACATTTAATGATTACGTTGTATCAACAAGGACGGGAAGACCTTCTGTAGAAGGTAGAACGCTGCTTAACCACCTGCATTTTTACTCGGGGGGATATAGAGACCCCTATAAGGTAGAGTCTGTTCATATTCTCAGCGATATTGATGGTACTGTTGATAGGTATCTTGATTACAGCACATCATCGGAAGACTATTTATGCCTGTCTCAAGAATCAAAAGATAATGCTTTAGCCGTTTTTACACCCGACTCCTTCGACGATTATTATAATGAGATTGAGTATAACCCTTCCAGCATTAGCTGGGAAGTCTCCGAGGAAGCGAGTGGTATTTACTATGACATTGACAAACCAGGTCATTATAATATAATATTGGACGGTGGCATAAACTCAAACAGTGCCTCTTCAGTAGGTAGTTATTTTGATGTATGGACGATTATCGACATGCAGGGGAGTAAACGCTCAATATTCACTCACAAATTTTCTTTGTCAAATGATACCGTTATAGGATTAACAGAGCCCCTTGCGATTACAGCATCCTCCAAACTTCTAACAAAATATTTTAAACATGGTTCTGATAGATACATAAAAATAAAAGTAGACTTTGTCATTAACAATAACTCTATACCTAATGACGTAAAAAATATTTTCGGCTCTTTCCCCATAGAAGACCCCAAAATACAAATTAAAAGAGTTTTAGATAATACTTATTCTGACCCCTTTGAAACCTTGATACCTTGGACAAGCATAGAAGAAGTTCTTAGCGATAATATTTTAATGTATAAATTTGATTCCACTCCCTCTCGCCCGGGAACCTATAGAGTGGAGATATCTTTCTCAATCCTCGACGAATTTTACAAAGACGATTTTACTTTAGTAATTCGTTAATATTAAAGGCTAAATCTATTTTCTTAATAGAAGAGTTTACACAGTCATCAAAGTCCTTTTTAGAAAAGGCAACGTGAACCTCATTCCAGTCTTTATAGCCTTCAGGGAGCTGTAAAGCATAAAAAGAATTATTATTTCTATTTAAAAGCATTTTCATCCCTTTGCGCATACCAGCTTGACCAGCCTCATCAGAATCGTATGCAAAGATAATTTTACGCCCTTTGAGCTGCTTTGCTTGCTCATATGACATATGACTCCCTTGGGTAGAAGTCGCGTTAAAACCGTGTATACGAAGGCTTATGGCGTCAAGAGGACCTTCAGTGACAAACACATAGTCGGTTTTCCTATTAAAGGGGAATAAAACATCAGATGCTTTAACACCTCCATTCTCACGAGAAGGGTTAAGGTACTTCATTCCAAAACGAGATAGATTTCTGCCTTGGAAAAAGAACGAGTCATCTCCGTGCATATAAGGAATAATAATACGATTAGCATACTTCCCGGTCTTAGCAATATAAAAGTCCCATTTTCCTAACTTACGCTCTGTAATGAACTTACAGGCGAGCCGTTCAGTAAGGTCTGCAGGATTTGCTTTTCTAATATCAAATTTCTCAAAATCTTCAAATAATTCAGGAACCGTATTTTTACCTAAGGATGTATTTGAATTCTCTACACAGGCGCTGGCGAACAGCATTTCGGGCTCGGAAAACATTTGTGCCCTGATAAACTTTACAGCCGTATCAGTAGAAACATTATCCACGTACGAGACCAGTTGGGGGAAATTACCCGTTTCTGATGCTTTAAAATCCTGCCAAAGCCCAGTATCTAAGTTCACGGACATGTGTTTCCTGGAGTCCTCCACAAATATGGAGTCTACTAGGAATTCCCTCCCCGCTACTTGGTAATTTTTGAAGCGGGATTTAAGATAATTTTCTATAATAGAGTGAGGAATATGCATGTTTATTAAGACCTTTTCACCATCAAAGTACAACACTTACAAAGAATGTCCGCTCAAGTACCGCTATAAATATATTGATTACTTGAAGGACGAATACAACGACAACCTTTCGACTGATGCTCTTCAGTTCGGCTCCTACATCCACAAGATTCTTGAGGATGGTGTTGACGCCAATTCTATTGACGAACTTCGTCAGTTGGGTCGTGAGCTTAGGGGTAATTACCAATTTAAAGGTCGTATTAAAGATACGGAAACTTGTATTAAAAACTTTTTTGAGTTTAACAAAAACCTTGAAGGGAGCGTCTCTACTGAGATGATGTTCTCCGAAAAGGTTAGTGACGATTTATCCGTCAATGGTATTATAGACCGTGTATGCAAAAGTGATAGCGGAAAATACCTGGTAATTGACTATAAGACATCCAAGAGAGAAAAGACTAAGAGGGAACTCCAGTCAGACCCGCAACTTATGACGTATGCTGCTGCTATCTCAAAAATGTATAATGTCCCAGTCCAGAACGTGACAGTAGCTCACTATTACCCGTTAACTGGTAATTTAGTTGCTTTAAGATACTTACCACCTCAAATTCATAGTTTTATTAGAAAACTAAACGAGGATAAATGGGCAATTAGGAAAGCCAAGGTAAAAGACTTCAAACCCAGAGTTAACCAGTTTTGTAACTGGTGCGGTTACAAGGATATATGCCCAAAACAAGGCGCTTGTCAATCTGCTATTACCGAGGCTTTGAAGAAGAGTAAGTACGGTCGCGGTAAACCAAAGGGAAGTAAAGGGTAATATCCACAGCATTAAAAAAATCGCTCACGGTTTCGGGGTCATATTTATGTTTCTTAGTATAAAGAGACATAAGAGAAGATAGTTTTATAGGTTTTTCTTTTTCAAGTGCCTGTAGAAGTTTTTCTTGGAAAATGAATATAAAGTTAAAACTAAACCTATGACGCCATTTCTCCATGAACTTTAAGGATAAAGCATAATTTACTTGTTCAAGTAGTTCAGTTAGTTCTAAAGTATCTTCAGGATTAAGAGACATAATATATAATTATATCTAATTAAAGTATTGGAGTAATCAATTATGACACTTAATTCTAAGAAAACTTTTGGAAGGCGCAAATTGGAGGGTATGGGAGACCGTTTGGGGTCAATCAAGAGACTCTCCAAATATGATACCAGAGTATTTTCCTTTTCATATAGAAGCAGGGGCGCAAACCCTAAGAAGCCAAAACCAAATAAAGACCCACAACCCTTATTACTGGTAGCATATAAGGACGAGAAGAAGTCTTTCAAGCTTGATAGAAAAACCTACATGTATGGGTTTAACCTTAACTATCTTCCAGAATTACTTAGGCTCAAGGTTCTTGAGAGGATTAGGGATGATTATGGTGATTGGGATGGAAGACCTGTTGATTACTCCACTTTAAAATCAACGTTAAGGTTGCCGGTCTCCAGCGAGGATTCTATATTTAGAAAATACCGCACTGGTGGAGGGAACCTAAGCCGTCTGGTGGCTATTAACCTAGATACATACATAGAGGAGCTTCGCCTCAATATATCCAGAAATAGACCTTAATTCATGACCTTCTCAGACAACGATAAAGTTTTTATAGAAAAATTAGTAGAAGATGCTTCTTTTAATTTAGCTGGCTCTTTCCGTGAGGCTATAGAAGCTATCCCTCAACCCGGAAAACCTTCCGGTAAAGGTACGGACCCCGTGGACTCCAAGCCTAAAGGTGGCGAGTCCGACGAAGAAAAGGGTTTAGGTAGTAAGTTGGGGGCTTTAGGTAAAGCCCTTACAGGTTTAAAAATTGCTCAGGCAGCCTCCCAAAAAGGTAGGGATATGTTAACAGGTGTTATAAACTACCAAAACCAAATGATGCCTCGTCTCATTCAGACGGGAAGGGAGGGCATGATTAAAAATGCTGATATGGTTAGTCAGATGGGGAGTTGGGGGTTAACTCTCTCTCAGGGTGGCGAGACTCTGCAGACCGCAATGAGTGTTGGTTTAAAAAGTTTCTCCGAGGGTACTAAGGATTATCTTTTTGGCGCCAAAAGATTGGGTCTAGGCGTAGGTTTGATGAGTAAGCAAATGGCGTTTCAGACTCAGGTACTTCAGTTTGGGGAAGAAACCTCTCTTAGCCTAGTGAAGTCCATGAACGGATTGTCCCAAATACAGGGAGAGCATGGCGATTTACTTGTTAAGGCTATGTCCGAAATGAGTAATAGTATTGTTGGAGTTAAGCAAGTCTTTGGTACTGAGATAGCACAGAAGTTTACTAACTTTGCCATGAGAGCCCAGTCCTCTGTGGGTGAGGAAAACCGGAAGGCTTTAGGTAAGGTGTTTGAGCAGTTCGCGCCTACCACGGGAGGTGCGAGAAGGTTAGCCTCGATGGCGGGTACTAATATAGAACAATTTAAAACGGACCCAGAAGCTTACTTTAGGGCAATATCTCAGACGATTACGGGTATGAGGAACCAGTTCCAGGGCTCACCAGAGGCGTTTGACGCTGTTTTGAAAGACACCTTTCAAATTCAGTTTATGGATTTAGGGGCTTTAGATGCATTTAACAACCAAAAAGCTTTACCTACTCTAGATGACGCTCAAGCTGCTCTAAAGGATGATAAGACATTAGCCACCACCACTAACTTGGAAGGGGCGATGAATAAACTTACTACGGGCTTCCAAGCTGATATTTTACCTTCTATGAATAAGTTTACCGAGACTGTTGCTGGTGGTTTAGATAGTATGGCTGACACAGAGTGGTTGAGGAAGTTATGGGGAGGTGTTACTTTATTAACGACGGCTGTTGCCGCACTTACGGTGGCTGTAGGTTTGAATACCATAGCTCAATCGGGGGGTAACTTCAAAAACGTAGGTAATTTATTTAAAAAAGGGGGAGGCCTTTTAAAAAGAGGTGGGGCTAAAGTGGCTTCTCAGGCTAAGAACTTCCGACAAAGCTTTGGTAAAATTGGGGCAAGGAAAGCTTTTGATGCGGGATTTAGAGGGGGCACCTCAAAATTAGGCGCTGATGGTATAAATAGGGCAACGGGAGGCATTCTAGGAAAGAGTACTTCCCTTACAAAAAACGCGACAAAAGCTATGAAGTTTGGTCGTGTTGCAGCAAAAACATTAAAAGGAGCACCTCTTGTTGGGGGGCTACTTTCTGCTGGAATAGAGTTAGCGGAAACCGGGGATAAATCAAGAGCTGCTGTTAAGGGGGTAGGCGCTGGAGGGGGTGCATTTGCTGGAGCCGCCGCTGGAGCAGCCGTCGGTTCCGTAGTTCCACTAGTGGGCACTGCAATAGGGGGTATTATTGGGGGTATCGTGGGAGCGTTCGCAGGAGAGTCCTTAGCTACTTCGGTGCATGACAGTTTTGATGATGACTTTGGCGAGAGCGCGGAAAAACAAGCCCTTAAAGCAAAGGACCCTGTTGACAACAACTTGGACCAGATTTTAAAAGGTGGTGGCGACAAAAAAATGGAAGCTTTGTTCGGGGCTACCTCAAACGCTTCAGAAGCTTTGAAAAGTCTCTCACGCGCAGCTAGTAATGCAGGTGAAATTGTTGAAGAGCGGAGCTGGTCCACATCTTATAAGATGGGAAAAATGGTTTCCGCCCACGGCGTTTTGCACGGCACAGTAATGTCTGATAAACAGTATGAGGATTGGAAATCTCTTCAACTTACTTTAGATAAGATTGAAGAGAATACATCGAGGTCCGCTAGTACTGGGGAAGATATGGTAAGAGGTCAGGAGAGGACTAATGATGTTTTACAAGGTCCTCAACAATTACCCGTTACCCAGCATATATTTGCCTCCCCCTACAGTGCACTTGGTAACAATATTGATGCGGGAGGTATGAATTAAATGACTATTAATTATGGGGATAAACCAAGTGAAAAACCTACGGGCTCCTACAACAACGTTAAGGCTAGCCAAGCAAATCCTTTAATCACAGAGGGGAAGCCTTTAGAAGTTAACAATATAATTGCTGATTATATTGTTGGTATAAACCATGCTCTCGAAGGTAGGGCATATTTAGATTTTTATTTTCCTGACCATAACGTAGGACGGAGAGGTATTAGACGAGTTCCTTTTTTTGAAAACCCTGAAATTACGGAAACACGAAGCCCTTCCTATGCAAAGACCCAAATCATTCAGCGAAATGAGCCCGCGAGGCTTTACATTGGTACTGATGCTAGAAAATTAAATGTTAAGTTTTATATCACATTGCCCCATATTCTTGATTTTTATAAAGTAGCTGATTTTGGAACTGATTGGAATCAAAAAGAACAAGAGTATATTCAATACATTATAAACCAATCCTCCAAATCCTTTGGGGCTAGGTATGCCCCTCTGGTGAAAGTTAATAAAAGTCTTTCAAACCCTTCTGTGGAATGGAAACCTTTAGATGACAAAGGTCCTCAAATGGAGAATGTAACTTCAGTAGGCGACTCAGAAGGGGCTGGAACTTTCATGGATTTACAAAGTGTTAACTCTTTGGGTTCTGCGTATTCAATGGCGCCCGATGAGTTAGGGATTTTAGCTACTGCTTTTATGCAATATATTATAGATACAGTAAGAGCGTCCGTTGTGGGAAATCAAAGCCTTGGAAGAATGGAAAGCAGTTCCCACGGACCCCCGATTGTACGTCTTAAGCATGGTACGGTATTTAATGAAGCGCCTTTTATAGTGACAAACTATAGCATAGACTTTGATAATACTGCAGGTACGGACCCTAGAACATTATTACCCAGGAGAATGAATATTAGATTATCCTTAGAGGAGTTCCGGCAAGTCACAGGTGCGTCATCAGGAGAGTTGCCCGGCGCCTCAACCATACTTAATCTTAACAATTATGACAGAGCTGCAAGCCCGAGGGTCCTATAAACATGTTTAATTTTGGAAAAAAATCACGATTTGATGCCTATGATAGTGAAATTCTTCCTCATAGGAAATATTTTTTTAAATCTTTAATAACTTCTAAAAAGTATGAAGATTTTTTAAAGTATACTCTCCCTAATATGGAATATAAAGTAGCAGTATTACCTTCTGGAATGGAAGGTAGGCCTGACCTTCTTTCTCAAGCTGTCTACGGGACCGTTAATTATTGGTGGCTTTTATGTGAAGCTAATTCCATAATAGACCCGTTTGAAGACTTAGTTGCTGGGATGCAATTAAAAATTCCCACTATCTAAATAAATGTCATTTTCGACAACGAATACAGGTTACAGGGGCACTCACCCCCCACGTCTTTTCATCTCTGACAATAAGGAGGAGTTGGATAGTTTAACTTCGTATTCAGAC
>CAZMDZ010000078.1:7173-12691 GCA_964565175.1 uncultured Planctomycetales bacterium | reverse complement strand
ACCGCTTTGCTGCGTCGACTCGGAGCCTTGGCTCTGACCTTGATTGCGGTGCATGCGGCAGCCTTCATGCTGATTCGCTCCGCCCGTGGCGGCCCCTTCGACAGCGAACGCGATTTCCCACCAGCCGTCGAAGCCGCTTTGCGTGCGGAATACCACCTCGATGAACCCCTGCTCCAGCAATACGGGCGCTCCCTACTCGGCATGTTGCAAGCCGACTTCGGTCCGTCGATGCGCTACCGCGACGTCAGCGTCAACCGCATCTTGGCCGAAGCATTTCCCGTTTCCCTCGGTCTTGGTTTAGGTGCCTTGGCACTGGCTTTGGCGATCGGAATTCCGCTAGGACTGCTCGCCGCTTGGCACCGACGACGAACTTTAGACCGAGCCGTCCTGGTCACCTCAACTCTTTTCCTTTCGATCCCCAACTTTGTGCTCGCGGGATTGGCAATCTCACTGTTTTCCTTCACCTTGCCGCTGCTGCCCCCCGCCGGCCGCGGCAGTCTGTTGCACTATGTCCTGCCGTGCCTCTGCCTTGGATTGCCCTTCGCCGCCCAACTCGCACGACTCGCGCGCAGCTCGGCCAGCGAAATCCTCGGGAGTGACTCGGTGCGCACCGCCAAAGCGAAAGGATTAACCCCGCAATCGATTCGCCGACGCCACGTCTTACTGCCAGCACTGCCACCGCTGCTCGCTTTTCTCGGCCCCACCACCGCTGCCTTGCTCACTGGTTCGCTAGTGGTGGAACAAGTCTTCGCCCTGCCCGGTCTAGGCACCCATTTTGTCCAAGCGGCGCTGAACCGCGACTACACCTTGGCTTTGGGCATCACCGTTTCCTACACCGCCTTGCTCGGCACCATGACCCTGCTCGCCGACTGGCTAATGGCAATGGTGGATCCCCGGATCAGGAGCTTGTCATGAACAAGATCCCGCCCTGGGCACTGATTGGGTTGACCTTGATCGCCCTGGCGGCACTGGCCGCCCCGTGGCTGCCGTTGGCGTCACCCGAGGCGATGGAACTGGATCAACGCTTGCAGCCGCCACAATGGCTTCAGGGGCCGGTACTCGGCACCGACGCCAAAGGTCGCGACATGTTGGCGCGCACCTTGTGGGGAGCACGGCTTTCTTTATTCGTCGGCTTTTTGGGCAGCTTGGTGGCGTTGGCCATTGGCATTCCCTACGGCGCCATTGCAGGTATGCTCGGCGGTCGCGCAGATCGATTGATGATGCGCATCGCCGATTTTCTCGAAGGCATCCCGATGGCGGTGGTGATTCTCTTTTTACTTTCCGTTTTGCAGGAGTACCGGACCGAAATGGCCGAAATAGGCGTCGGCCGCATCCATCTGTTTTTCATCGCCATTGGCTGTCTTTTCTGGTTGCCAACGGCCCGCATTGCCCGCGCCGAAGCTTTGCGCATACGCGCCACCGCATTTGTCGAAGCCGCCCAACTGGCTGGGGCCAGCCGTTGGTGGATCCTGCGCCATCACTTTTTGCCCAATTTGATGCCCGCCGCCCTGGTCATGCTGGGTCTTACCCTGCCGCGGGTGATTTTGATGGAAGCCTTCCTCAGCTTCCTCGGCTTAGGCGTCGAGGCGCCAGCAATTAGCTGGGGCTTACTCGCCAGCGACGGATTGGCGGCGTTGAATCCGCTGGTCGATTGCCAATGGTTGTTGCTGGTGCCAGCCGCAGCGTTGACCCTAACCTTGCTTTGCCTCAACCAAATTTCCGACGCCCTGCAAGAGCGTTACCGGGATTAAAGTTCGTTGGCGATTGCGAGCAGGACCGGCGAAACAACGGCTAAGGAACCCGTGCAATGACGTCGATCTCAATCTCGGCGCCTTTGGGCAATGCGGCAACTTGAACGCAAGCACGCGCCGGTTTGTGATCGCCAAAAAACTCGGCGTAGAGTTCGTTGACGTCGGCGAAAACTCCTAGGTCGGTGAGGTAAACGGTGGCACGAACCACGTCTTGCGGCGTGCATCCAGCTGCAGCGAGCACCGCACGTAAATTGTCGAACACTTGCTTGGCCTCGGCAAGGACATCGCCGTCGACCATTTCACCATTGGTCTGTAAAGCAATCTGACCGCTGGTGTACAGCATGCCTTGGCACAGGTAAGCCTGGCTGTAGGGACCGATGGCGGCTGGAGCTTGATTGGAATGAACGGCTTGCATTATTTTTCGGCTTGCAGTTTTTCGATCAATGCGTTGTGCACCGCTTCAGGCAAGAAACGACGCAGTTCGCCGCCAGCGGCATACACTTCTTTGATCAGGCGGCTTGACAGGTAGGAGTATTGCTCGCTTGGCATCACAAACGAGGTTTCAATTTCGGGTTCTAAGGCGCGGTTGGTCATCGCCATTTGATACTCATACTCGAAGTCAGCGATAGTGCGCACGCCGCGCAAGATAACCGGGATGTCGAGGTCACGGGCATGTTCCACAACTAAGCCACGGAAGTAATCGACCTTGACCGGTAAATGGCCGACTTCGTTGCGGATAAATTCGATCCGCTCTTCAATCGAAAACAGCGGCTTTTTGGTGTTGTTGTTGGCAACGGCGACCAACAATGGGCCGAATAAGGCAACCCCACGAGTGATCAAATCAATGTGCCCCAAAGTTGGTGGGTCGAAGGATCCGGGGTAAAGGGCATTCATGGATTCGGCCATAGGAGGATTCTAGTGTTACCTTTGCCCGAGAAACCCGTCTCCTTGGTGTGGAGAGGAATTGCATGCTGCCGGCGAGCTGGGCGGCGCTGGCTTTTGTCTTGGTCAGCGCGTGGCTCTGGGCCGAACGTGGGCCTGGTGTAACCATCCCCTACACCGACGGCGCCCGTTCCGGCGCTCTCGCTGCAGCAATTTTGGCGTCTGCGTTGGCGCTGACGGCTGCTTTTGGCAACCAGCGCAGGATGGCGGTCGGCACTTTGGTATTGGCCGCCATCGCCCTCGCCGTCGCCCGCGCTCCTCTACCGCGCCCGCTGGTGGAGGGTGAATCCAAAATTGTGGAACTGCAAGGCCGACTTCTACGCTTGTCACCGTCTACCTTCGGCGGCGTTTGGGGGCAGATCGACGGGGTGCGCTCTGCGCATGGAGAACAATTACTGGAAGTCGAACAGACCCTGTTTTTCACCACTGCGGCGGACGTCGGCATGGTCGAGATCGGCGACCACGTCAACTTGCGCGGGGTGCTGCAGCGCAAACGACAAGGGTACGAATTGAAAAGCTGCCAAGTCCGACGACTTCCTCAACACCGCCCGTTGAACTGGTTGGCGCGTGGGCGCAATTGGGTGCGAAGTCGCTTGCAGCAAAACCTGCCGCCGCCTCATCGAGCGATGGCTTTGGCTTTGTTGTTAGGGGAGAAAGGCGAACTCCACCAAGATCAGCGGCAGTCTTACCGACGGCTGGGGTTGCTGCATTTGCTCGCGATTTCGGGGATGCACTTCTGGGTGTGGAGTGCGTTGCTGCATCGCTTGCTACCACTGCGACTTCGCTGGATACGATTGCCGCTGTTATTTTGCTTTGCCGCCCTCGCCAACTTCGGCGCGCCAGTAGTGCGAGCATTTACCGCCGTTTTGGTTCGTGATTGGTTAGCTCTGCGAGGGCGAGGCGTGGCCCCGTTTACGCTGTGGTCGACGGCGGCATGGGTGGAACTGGCCTTTGCCCATGACACCGAAGTCTCGCTAGGGTTTTTACTCACCTATCTGGCAACGGCTGCCTTGTTGTGGGGCCGCCCGCCTCGCCATGCTGGACGATTGAGACAGGTTCTCCAGCCATCCACGACGGCATTCCTCGGAACGATGCCAACTTTGCATGCTTTGCAAGGAACGATCGAGCCCTGGAGCATTCCCTTTACGCCAGTCTTTGCCTTGATGATTCCACCGCGTTTATTGGGCGGGTTAATGGCAATCAGTCGATGTTTGGCAGAGCTTGGCGCTTGGGTCTTGAGCTGGATGGACCAATGTGAAAATTGGTTGATGGCACAAACAGCTTCGCTCCCGGCGGCGCCATGGACCGCACTGCAAGTGCCAGTTGCCGGACTTTTGCCAGCAACCTTATTAGCAGTACTCTTTTTCGGACCGATTCCCCGACGGCTTCGCTTTGGCAAATGGCTGCTGCCGTTGCCACTGATTGGTTGGTTGGCTTGGCCGTGGGCCGCGCAAACGGGAGTGATTTGCCTACCCGTTGGCCATGGGCTTTGCTGCGCGATTGTTTCCGCTCAACAGACGCTGCTATTTGATGCAGGCTCGGCGAATTATTCGCCGGTTCACGTGGTGGACCGAACGCTGCTACCAGCGTTAAACCGTTTCAATGCACCAAATAAGACTCGGCTTGCCATGAGCCATGGAGATCATGATCACATCAATGCTGTGGAATTTCTTAAGCAGCGCATTGCCGTCCATTCATTGAGTAGTGAGGTGGGAGTATGGCAAGAGCTTGACGGTTGGCACCCGTTTCACATTCGATTGACTCGATGCCATGAAACGGGAAGCCAAGACAACAACGATGGTGGTTTGATCTTGGATTTTAGCCAAAACGAATTCCGTGCGGTGTTCATCGGGGATTCGTTTGGGTATAGCTTGCGCCGCTTAGTTTCGTCGATGGACGAAGGACCCATTGATCTGTTATTGGTCCCCCACCATGGTTTAACCACGGATGGGGTAGGCGAACTCTTGGACCACCTTCGACCCAAACAAGCGTGGGCGTCGACATCCGCCGCGGCGGCGAGTTTGCCGATTTACCCTTTGCTGGCAGCGCGAAAAATCCCCCTGAAAACCACTGCTAACGGCGCATTAGTCCTTACCAATTCAGATTTTTAAAATTGGTGTAACCATTGAGGCTGAAGATCGTCTTCCTCATGTGGAAGCTAATTTCTTTGGAGCTGCGCTGCACGCAGGCAATGCCGAACTAGTCCGGGTGGAAGTTCTGTTGAGTCGCGGATTGCCGAAAACAACTTTGGTTGGAATGCCGGATCTGCCAGCAAAAGAAGCGCGCGAACGATTGCCGTCGGCGTTGGCGGCATTTGGTTACAGTTATCCCAAAGCGAAGGTGCTGTTCAATTTAGTCCCGGCGCAGCTTCCGAAAAAAGGGTTGCCGTTGGATTTGGCCTTGGCGATTGCCTTGCTGCACGGACAAGAGGTGATTTCGCGGCCGCAGAAGCCAGTGGTGTTATTGGCCGAGCTGGACCTGCGGGGGCGATTGCGGGCACCTGCACGAGGCACTTTGCTGGCGGCGCTGCGGGCCGGAGAACTGGAGCAAGGGGCCGCTGTAATCACAGCGATAGAGGCCGCGGCGGAGGCGGCAATTGCTCCGGGGATTCAAGCGATTGGTTGCGAAGATTTGGGACAGGTCGTTGAGATCCTACAAAGTGGCATGGCGGCGGCAAGAATGGTGGAGCCCCTCGTTCGCGAATTCCCACAAAATGGAACTGCCCATCGACGCAAACTGGAAGACATTCGCGGGCAAAGCCACGCTCGCTGGGCGGGGATCTTGGCGGTCAGCCACAGGGGCTGGACTTCCCCCGCAGGGAGCGC
>CAZMDZ010000078.1:787-7163 GCA_964565175.1 uncultured Planctomycetales bacterium | reverse complement strand
GGACGTCATCCTCTGTTACTGCAAGGGCCGCCTGGCACCGGCAAAAGCATGTTGGCTCATCGCCTGGCTGATTTAATGCCCCAATTGGATCAAGTCACTGCGATGCAGGTTGCGCGAATGGAGGCATTAGTCGGACCA
Source organism: uncultured Planctomycetales bacterium (assembly GCA_964565175.1). Taxonomy (GTDB): domain Bacteria; phylum Planctomycetota; class UBA1135; order UBA1135; family UBA1135; genus JACNIZ01. The sequence continues at coordinate 7,025 of CAZMDZ010000078.1, read as the reverse complement.
GTGGAACGCTTGCCCTGCGCCGCCCCTTACCGCGCGCCCCATCCATCGGTATCGGCGCAAGGGATCTTCGGCGGTGGTAGACCATTGCGCCCCGGAGAGCTGTCGCGCGCCCATGGTGGGTTATTGTTTTTGGACGAACTACCGGAATTCCAACGTCCTGTGCTGGAAGGTTTGCGGCAGCCCTTAGAAGAAAAAGAAGTTCGTCTGCAACGTGCTCAAGAATGGGCTCACTTCCCCGCCGACGTTCTGTTGATTGCCGCCCGCAATCCTTGCCCCTGCGGGTATTCCACCCATCCAACCGTTCCCTGTGAATGCACGCCTTACTCGCTCAACCGCTACCGAAATAAAACCAGTGGGCCGTTGTTAGATCGCTTTGATCTGTTCGCCGAGATGAGTCCGGTTGACTCGGCTGATCTGCAAGGGCAAGAAACCGCGCCGACGGAATTAGAGGCTCGCGCCTGGATGGATCAGGCGGTGAAATCTCAACATGCGCGGCAACAACTGGGCGGCTTTGGGCTGGCTTGCGAGGCGGGCTTGGAAGAACTCAAAACTGCAGGCATCCAATCAGAGGCTTGGCGCACATTAATTCGTGCAGCGGAGCGACTGCAGCTGAGTGGGCGCGGCGTGCTTCGCTGCCTACGAGTTGCTCGCACCATTGCCGATGGCGAAAGCCAAGTCGAGATTGATCATCCTTCCATCTTGCGGGCGCTTAGTTTTCGGCCCCAGTTCGCAAGGCAGGAATCAGCCATAAACTGAAACCGTTTTCTTCAGCGAGTGCTTGACCACTGGCCGCGGTCATTGCCTTGATGGTCCAAGGGAAAGAACTGTGGGTCACAATTAGAAATGGGCGCTCGGGAAGAATGGAGCGGGCGCGTTGCAGTGCACGGTTTGCTGAATCGGTAGCTGTTTGGATGCCATTCGCCCCTTCGGCTTGGATCGATTGCGCAGGACTCGTCCCCCAAAACTCCAAGCTCAGCTGCAAGCGTTCAGACAAATCGGAGAGCTCGTTGTTGTGAATCTGTGGACGATCGACAAACAAGGAATGATGAAGTAATGGCGCCAAAGCATTGCCCTGGACCACTCCATTGGCGGCGCGCGATCCTGGGTGATTGCGGTGCATCCAGAGCACTGCGTCGGAGGGGGCTTGGCCCTCGGCGGATTGAAGGCTCGCTGGCCAAGATCGAGCGGCTTGCTCAGGGGTAAGCGTCAACTTGCCTTGAGTGCTGGCCATTACGGATGGTGGAGCAGCGTCGCCCCAACGTAAATAGCTTTGCACGACCAAACCGAAGGTCGGCAAGCTCAGGCCAAGAAGGGCCAGTGGCAGCAAGCGTTGCCTTTTGGCCCCTTGCCATTGGCTCACCGCCCATCGCCCCACCGGGATCGCCCACAGCAACCCAGCGATCCGCGCTAACTTGTATTGGTTGCCCCATGGCAACCTGGCAAAGGCCATGATCGAAACCGCTACGAGTAAAGCAAAGGCCCACTTGCGCAGAGTGGCTTTTTCCCATTTCCCAATCCCCCATGCACCAGGAATGAGCAACAGCAGCATCGGCCCTACGAAGTTCATGATGCCGTCATGCTGAAAGCGAACAGTTCCAGTCAGACTTTCGCCGGTGGGTGCTGGCTGGAACATTGGGAGCACAAACGGAAGAGCGCAAGCACCAGCAATGACTCCCGCAATGGGCCATGCAAATCGATGTTGGACCTGCCCTTGCCCTGGTTCGCGCTCTGATTCTTGCCCAAGCCGTTGGCCTGGAAGGATGCTGGGCAACTGCCAGACTGCAATGCAAATCACAGCGAATCCGCCCGCCAACGGGTTGACTGCCAAGGAAATGGCCAAGGGCAAAACCATGTGCTTGGCCTTGCCGTCGGCAGCCATTGCTGGAGCCATGGCCCACAACATGAATGGCAAAGCTAGGGCAAAGGAACTTACGTTCAAGAACTTGGGCAGGAAGGATTGCAAGCGTGCATCCCAACCCAGCCAATGCTGTCCCATGGTCAAGGATTCAAAGGAAAAAACGGGTACCAGCAACCCAGGCTCAGGTGGCCAGAGCAACCAGCCGATCCAACCCAACGCATTGAAACCCAGAACCGCTGCCCAAAACGACGCCCGAGTTTGGCGGAAATTCAATCCACAAGCTCGGGCAAACGTACTCCAGGCTGGTCCGAACAACAACGCGGCTAGCATATTCAGCAGTGCAAATGCCCAAATCGGTCCGAATCCGATTTTGCCTAGCAAGGGGCCTAAGGTGGGATAGAGGGTGTAGTAACGAAGGGTGCTCCCAGCGTGGTAAGGATTTTCTGGCACCAATCCGTCACGCAGCACACTTTCTCCAATCGAAGTGTGAAGGTAGCCGTGATAAGACGCACGGACTGCGTCGCCGCCAGCAAAAAGCACGAGGCAAACGATCGCCGCGAGGATGCCTCCCTCGACCCAAGGCCAAGCTGTTTGCTTAGTCATGGAGTGCCCTAGCCATCAGGGTTTGTAAGTTGCCAGTCCTTGGAATGAACCGGGGGCACAAAGGTCTCCGGCACCTCGGCCAAATATCCAAGGTCTTTGAGTTGCTGCAAGCGCAATTGGGTATCAAATCCAGGAACGAACTTAGCTTCTCTCCGCACCAATTTCTCAAACCACTGATGCTGCTCCATTAACATTCGGCGGGTGACATCGGGGTGTTTGGCGGCAAGGTTGTTTTGCTCAAGCGGGTCCAAAGTGCGGTCGTACAGCGCGACGTATGGGTAAACATAATCGACGTCATCCGGTGGCTCCAGCGGCCCACGTGCATTGCGCCCAGGGTTTTGGATCAAGGTCCAGCGTTCATCGCGCCACGAATAAAACCCCGTCTGCCAGCTGGCGGCGAAGCGCTTCCTTTGGAAAGCTTCACCATTGACCAACCACGGCAGAACCTCCTCCAAGGCCACCGGCCGATCGATGCGTTCGGGGGCGAGTCCTGGTGCTACAACCATCAAGGGCACCTTCAAAACTCCGCTGTACAAACTCTTGGCGTGCAAAAAGTAGCCGTTACGATCGCCAAGTTCCTCGCCATGGTCCGAGAAGAAAACGATAACCGCGTTTTCGGTCAAGCTTCCGCGACCCGCCGCTTGATAGCGCTGCTCTAAGCCAAGTAAAAACTCCTGCAACCGATCGGCGGCGAGCTGAATCTCGGCGTCGTAAAGGTCCGTCAAATACTGCTTGAGTTCTGGAGTGAGCAGCTCGGGGCTGCGATGCAAACCGTACAACAACTCATTGCCAGCTTTGGGCTGCTGTTGGCTGGTATAAAACTGGGCGATTTCCGTCGGTGGCGAGTAGGGCTGGTGCGGGGACATCCAGTGCGCCCACAGCATCAGTTTGTCGCCATTGGCAATCGCTTGATCAGCCCGCTTCAACAACGCCGGGCCAAGTTCGCCTTCCTTGGCGTTCGCCCGTAGGTCGTAGCTGTCAAATCCCTGGGCCAATCCCATTGCGGCGCCCAGTGCGCGATTGGCGACCACGGCATGAGCCTGATAGCCCTGCTGTTGAAAAACCTCGGCGTAGTGGAGCAAATCGGGCGCCAAATAGGTTGGGTTTGAGATCGCACCGTGTTCCAGCGGGAACAAACCGGTCCAAAAACTTGCTAGCGACGGCATCGTTTTGCCGATCGGGGCCCAACAGGTTTGGAAATGATGCCCCTGCTTAGCCAGCCACGCCAGGCTCATGGGCTCGCTGGGGACGCCGTCGGGTGAGCGATGGTAGCCATAGCTGCCAAGGTGGTCGGCTCGCAGCGTATCAATCGACACGAACACGAAATCGTATTTGCCGAACCAGTCGCTAGTGGGGTCAGCCTCGGCGCGACCACATGCCACGACCAAGCTGGTCAGGAAGGCAAAACCCAGCCATTGACCGGTCCCACGGACGGCTTCAATGACTCCGGCGAAAGGCACTAAAACCCGAGGCATGATGGGATTATATTGGGAGAGTCCTCGACCTGCCTAGCCTGTCGCAATGAACCTCTTCGACCGACTTGCAGCGGCCTCCGTGCCGCTGGTGCCCAAATTCATCGTCCGCCGCCTAAGCACTCGCTATATCGCGGGTGAACAGATGGCGGATGCCCTCGTTGCCGGCCAGCGCATGCAGCAAGCTGGCTACCGTGTGACCTATGACATCCTTGGCGAAGCCGTGGATCACAAAAAAGGCGTGCTTGCTGCCGCCCAGGAATACCATGAATTGCTGGAAGCCTTAGCCAGCAACGAACTGGAACTCAACCTGTCGCTGAAGCCCACCCAAATGGGCTTAAACGTGTCGGAAGACTTCTGCGTCGAAGTGGTCTCCGAAATCCTCCGTGCCGCCCAAAAGCATGGCGCCTTCGTCCGCTATGAAATGGAGGATTCCCCCACCACCGACGGCACCCTTCGAGTGTTCGCTCGTTTGCGCGAGCAGTTCGGCGAAACCGTCGGCTGCGTCTTGCAATCGATGTTGCACCGCACTGTGCAAGACGCCCGCGACATGGTTGCCAGCGATCAACCCCTCAACGTACGCTTGGTCAAAGGAATCTATGTCGAACCTGCCGAGATCGCTTACCAAGAAGCGGAGAAGGTCAACCAAAGTTACTTAGATACTTTGCGGGTCCTGCTGGAAGGCGGCGCCTTTGTTGGCTTGGCCACTCACGATCCAGCTCTTGTAGAAGGCGCGCGCAAGATCGTAAAGGAAATTCCGGGAAGCGGAGATCGCATTGAAGTTCAGATGTTGCTCGGCGTTCAAGAAACGCAACGAGCAGCATGGAAGAAGAGTGGCTTGCCATTACGGGTTTACATCCCCTATGGCACTCAGTGGTACCCCTACGTCACTCGGCGCTTGAAGAAGAATCCGAAACTCGCGCGCTATGCGATGCTCGGCTTGTTTAAACGCAAGGAACGTTTAGACGCTTAATTCCTACTCGAATCCGCCATTTCCGACCCGATGGCACTTGGTCTCAGTCGACGTCGGCGGCGGCTTGAATGAGCACACCACGAACCTTGTCCAAAGCTTGTTCGATCGTGACATCAAAATCGAAGGTTGCTCCGGCTGCACGTTGATGGCCACCGCCGCCGCTTTGCCTGGCGGCAAGATTGACGTCTAGCCAAGTTTTACTGCGAAAGGAAACTTTCACTCGACCGTTGCGTGGGCTGAGAAATGCCACGGCTTCCACCGTCTGCACGGCGCGAAGAATGTCGAGTACATCGTCGGTTTCATCGAGTTCACCACCGCATTGCGCAAGCGCTTGCGGCGTGACATAACCAATGGCAATCTTGCCGTCACAATGAAACTCTGTGGTTGACAGAGCTGCCGCCATGCCGCGCGGAGTTGCAGCAGAAGTTTGCTGGTAGATCATGCGATAAACACGATCAGCGTCAACGCCACCGGCAACCAAGCTTGCTGCGCAGCCAAAAGCGCGAGCGTCGGCATTGCTGTATTTCAACCAACCGGTGTCGGTCATCAAGGCAACGAAGCTTGCTTCTGAACTGACTTCGTCAACCGGTGCACCGAGTGCACCAGCTAATTCAAATGCCAGAACCCCGGTTGCGGCGGCGGTGACCTCGTGAACAGCTGCGTGCCATAAATGCTGTTGCGGATCGTAAGGATGGTGATCCACCATCATCCGCTGAAAACCACGCTGCTCGATCTCTTCACCCATTTTGCCGAGACGGTCCAGTTGAGAGCAATCGCATACGACGACCAAATCGACGTCGGGCAAGGTTCCTTGGCCTTGATAGAGAGCCCAGGGAGTCCGCTCGAACAAGAACTGATAACGCGGGTCAGGTGGGTCTGGCATGATCAAATGCACTTCCTTGCCCAATGCCCGCAGCGCACGCGCCAAGATAATGGCGGAACCCAACGAATCGCCGTCGGCACGAAGGTGGCCGCAAAGCAAAACTTTCTCGCTCGCGTGGATGAGGTTGCAGGCTTCTTTCATGGCAGGTTCAGCTGGCCAGTGGTGGTTTGCTCAGGCTGGAATTCCGGGCGGGGCTAAAGGGTGGAGCCCGGCCTCGCAAGTCAGATAATCGCAAACTTCAGCGGCGCTTGACAAGTTAGGATTGGAAAAACGTAGCGGCAGCGTGGCCGAAGTTGGTGCGATGGAATCGGGAGCAACAAAACGAGTCCACTGCTCTTGGGCGCGTTCCGTCACCGCTCGCCACCATTCGCTGGCGGTGTACTGGGGCAAGATTTGACGCGCGATTCTTAGTTCCCGTAATGGATTTAATTCAGCGTTGCTGGCACGGG
>CAZMDZ010000078.1:0-777 GCA_964565175.1 uncultured Planctomycetales bacterium | reverse complement strand
ACAGCCAATCATTGGCGCAGGCATGCCCGCACGATGAAAAGCAGGAATGGGTCGACCAAAGTATTGATGAGTGCCAGGGCACCAGACCACAGCCACTCGCTTTCCTTGCAATCGCTGTAATTCTTGAACGCTCAGATCGCCGCAATGCACAGCCAATACCCCCTCTCGCCTACCAGGGGCGACCTGCTCTAACCAATCCACCGGCGACGCCCATTTTTGGGTTTTGAGTTGGCGCCCACGAGCCGCCATGAGCTCCGCAAGTGGACCTTGCTGCTCGCAAAGATAGCGACGTTCGTCGGCGTGCTCCCCGAAGTGCAAACTTAGGCCGCGACTAGGAGCTTGCTGCTGCCAAGCAAATGCAGCAGAAGCGAGTTCTTCACTTGCTCCGAACGGGGAATGCAAAGCGACCACCGAACTCGCTGTGGGCGCTGTCCATTGACTTGCTTGCTCAGGGTCGGGCTGAAACCACTCCCTTGCAACCCGGCAACGAATGGCGTCTGCGGCGACGTCGGCGGCTTCACTTGCAGATGCAAATACCGCCCCACAACCGTTGGCTTGCAATTCGCTCCAACTGCGCTGCGCAGAATCAGCGCTCGCCATGCGCTCGCCACGCGTTCGCCATTGCAACAACGCTGCGACCCAGGTGGAAAAGTCATCACGCGGCCAATGCGCACTCGGAGCATCCCAACTTTCCAAATGGGCATGCATCATCAACGGCGCTGCCGTCCAAAGCTCGTCGGTGAAGTCCTCAAATGGGCCCTGGAGTTCCGATTCGCT
>CAZMDZ010000077.1:0-12727 GCA_964565175.1 uncultured Planctomycetales bacterium | reverse complement strand
TTGTTTCCAAACATGATTGCCGATTGGCGTCGGTTGTGGGGGCGTGGCAATTTCCCGTTCTATTTCGTCCAGATTGCACCGTTTGGTTACGGCGGAGATGAAGGGCAGGCAGCGGCGTTGCGGGAAGCACAAGCGATGGCCCTGTCGGTCAAGAACACAGGCATGGCAGTGACCATGGACGTTGGCAATCCGCGTGATATTCACCCGAAGAATAAGCAGTCTGTCGCCCATCGATTGGCATTGTGGGCGAAGGTGAAAACGTATCCGCACCGGTTGCGTAGCGAAAACGCCGAGACCTTGATTTACAGCGGCCCGATGTTGGATCAAGTTGTAGCGAAGGGATCGGTTTTGAAATTGAGCTTTGCCCACGATGCAGGTTTGCGGACTCGCGATGGCAAGGCGCCAAGTCACTTTGTGATTGCTGGCAAAGACCAGGTTTTTCATCCCGCCAAAGCGCGCATTGTGGTCGGTGGAGACGGTCGCCACTGGGTGTGGCTGCAAAGCGAAGCTGTCGCTGAGCCAGTGGCCGCCCGCTACGCTTGGGGCGCTGCCGACGAACCCAATCTAGAAAACTCTGCCGGTTTGCCCGCACCGAGTTTCCGTACCGATCACTGGGCACCGCATCGCTAGCGCGGGTTGCTTAAGCTAGGGCGAATGTCCGCCGAAGTCACCGCTGCTCTACTCCAACGGCGCCACTGGATTTTTGATCTGGATGGCACTCTGACGGTCCCGGTGCATGACTTTCCGGCGATCCGGGCCGAGTTGGGATTGACGGAGGAGCAAGGCACCTTGGAAGGCATTCAAAGTCTTTCGACCGAACGCCGCGACGCTGCAATGATCCGGCTCGATCAAATCGGCTGGGAGTACGCCACGCAGTCCATTCCGCAGCCAGGTGCATTAGAGTTTTTGCAAATTTTGCACCGCCTTGGCTGTCGAATGGGCGTGGTCACGCGCAATAACGACGCCAATTTGCACGAAAGCTTAAGTCGCTGCGGTATGGACGACTATTTCAACGCAGACTGCCGCTTCAGTCGCGATCAACCACCGGCCAAACCTTCGCCGGAGCCGTTGCGTCGACTGCTGCAGAATTGGCAAGCCGACCCCGCCGACGGCGTCATGGTTGGCGATGCCATTTACGACCTACAGGCTGGTCGAGCGGCAGGAGTTGCCACCCTCTACTTGGATTCCTACGGCGCCGGAACCTTGGGCGACCTTGCTGACCTGCATGTGGAAAACTGGCAGCAGGTTTTGGATCTGGCCCCAGCGGATTAGGCTGAGGCCAGAGGCGAACTGTGGGTATTTAGGCCGGAGCGGCTTCGGCGAAGCTGGCGTGAACCAGATCAAGGATTTGTTCCTCGATTTGCTTGGTGCGCTCGGCGATTGCGGACCCGTCTTCGAGGAAGCGTTGCATCCGTGCCTTGTCTTCGAAATCCGCGCCGTTGATTTGAACATTTAAGAAGGCGCCCCTGACCGCGGTACGTGCGCAAAGTGCGGCAACGCCAGCGTCCGAAATCGAAGCCTGGATGCCTTCTTTGACCATTGCAGCGGAAACTTCCAGTGACTCAAGCGCGACTTCCATGATCCGGAAGGGTGTTTCAATCGCACCTAGAGTGGCTGCTTGAACAGCTGCGTGCTTGGCCTTTTTCTCTTCCTCTGATTTAGACGGCAGGCGCCAGGAAGCCATGATCGCGTTGAAGGCATCGGTGTCGGCGTCGATTAAACGCAGCAACTCATCGTGGCAAGCTTTGCCCTTTTCCGCCCAGTCGCTGAACTCTTGCCAGCGCTCATCCCATCCGCGTTTGTGTGAAGACAAGATGGACACCATTGTGCCCAAGGCCGCACCCAAAGCGCCGACGGTTGCTGCAACCGAACCACCGCCAGGAGCGGGGGATTCGCTAGCGGTTTCTTCGGTGAAAGCGCGCACTGACATCGCCGACAACGGGCCACTGTCGCTGCCGCCGGCAATCACGTACTCAATGATTTTTTCTTCTGTAACAAAGGGGCCGAGCTCATCCAAGCCCATCGACTTGACTGCAATCTTGATCAACTCTTTGTCGGCGAGTCCGGTCGAACGCTTCTGCTTGCGCAGGAAGTGGCGACCAGCTTCCAGCATCGCTTGCAACGGAATCAAACCCACCAATTCGGAGCCGGTGACGCGAATGCCGCGCGCGGCAGCTTTGTTGGCAACCTCGTCAAAGGCAACGTGAATGGGGGTGATGGAGACGTCGGTGAGGTTCATCGAAACTTGGCAAATGCCGTATTCCTCGATGTACCAACCAATGCCTTTTACCGCTTTCAACGAACCCGGTATCCATTGCTGCTTGCCGTTCGCATCGCGTACGACCGGTCCAGTCAAGATGCAACCTTCGCGGTGAACCCGACCTTTTTCGCGCACGTCAAAAGCAATCGCATTGGCGCGACGCGAGCTCGTGGTATTGAGGTTGACGTTGTAGGCGATCAAAAAGTCCCGTGCGCTGACCGCCGTTGCGCCACTCTTTGCTTGGAATTCAGTTGGCCCAAAATCGGGCGCCCATTCCGGGTCCTGCAGGCGCTTGCTCAATGCTTCGTACTCGCCCCGACGAACGTTGGCCAAGTTGCGCCGACCGGGTTTGGTTGCTGCATGCTCGTAGCAATAAATCGTTAGCCCAGCCTCGTCTCCCAGCCGTTGGGCGAGAGTGCGCGCGTAGGCGACAGTTTCTTCCATCGTCACGCCCGATATCGGTACCAATGGGCAAACATCCATGCAGCCAAAGCGCGGGTGTTCCCCGCTGTGCTTGCTCATGTCGATCAATTCTTTGGCCATGCGTCCGGCGATCACTGCAGCCTCGATCACGGGCTCAGGCTCTCCGGCAAAGGTGACCACCGTTCGGTTGGTCGCCGCACCAGGATCGACGTCGAGCAATTTGACGCCGTCAACCGTTTCAATGGCGTCGGTAATGCGCTTAATGAGGTCCAGGTCTCGGCCTTCCGAGAAGTTGGGTACACACTCGATGATTTTTTTCATGGCAGGTCCGCTAGAGGGGGTGGAGTAACTTAATCCGCTGCATGGATTAGGCCAAGCATTATTCCGCCGCCAATGCTCGAATTAGGCACTTTGAGCGCCAATCAGCTCCAGCACCTTCTCGCCGTACTTTTCCAGCTTGGCCGGCCCGACGCCGTGAATCTGGGACATTTCATCCAGCGAGCCGGGCTGATGCGTGGCGATCAATTTGAGCGTTTTGTCGCCAAATACAGTGTACGGCGGCATTTTGGATTGCTGAGCCAGCTTGCGCCGCCATTGGGCAAGGATGCGGAAAATTTCCTCGTCGTAGCCGTCGTCGTCGGGACTGGAAACCGGACTGTAGCTCTTGCGCTTACGGCCATTGAGGTCTTCGCCTTCCCCCGGCCAACGCATCGCTTGGCGCACCCGGTCCTGCATCAGGTCGACGCCATCCTGGGTGATCTCTAACAGTGGGTATTGGGTGCCAACCGTGCAGATCAAGCCGCTTTCCTCCAGTGAATCAAGCAGGTCGAGCACAAATTGCCGCCCCAACTCTTTGAGCAGCCCATGGGTCGATAACCGATCCAACCCAGAGCGACGAATTTCAGCGGTATTGGCGCCAACCAACATCGCCGCCACTCGAGCCCGACCATATTGCCCGTGTGCGCGGGCAACCCCAGAAAGTGCCATCCGCACCCAGGTGTGTTCTTGGTCGCTTAGCTCCCGTCGCTGTTCCAAGCTGTCGTCATTGCACCGGTCGCACTGATTGCAGCCTTGCAGCAGCTGTTTTGCATCGGGGTCGCCAAAGTATTCGAGCACACTGCGATGACGGCAGGTGCTGCCATTGGCGAAACTGACCAAACGCGACAATTTGCGCAAAGCAACCTGCACATGGGGAGGGTGCTCGGCCTGTGGGTTGCCTTCGGTCAACAAGAATTCCGCCGTGCGTGCATCTTTGGGCTGGTGCATCAAAACTGCACGGCCACCGTCTCCATCTCGACCGGCTCGACCGACCTCTTGGTAGTAAGACTCCACCGACGTCGGCAGGGCAAGGTGGATGAGCAAGCGGATATCCGGTTTATCGATGCCCATGCCAAAGGCATTGGTGGCGGCCAAGACATCGAGTTTGTCCTGCAGGAACTCTTCTTGCACTCGACTTCGGTAATCCGCTTCGCAGCCAGCATGGTAATGCTTGGCGGTCAAGCCGAGGGCGCGCAAATGATCTGCCGCCGCTTCGGTTTGCTTGCGGGTCGAGGCATACACCAATACCGCTTTGTCATCGTCTCGATTGCGGATCAAATGCTCCAACTGTTCAAGGCGATCCGCCTCGCCGCGAGTTCGAATGACCTCAAGGCGTAGATCGGGGCGATGAAAACCGCGCACGAAAACCGCAGGGTCGCGCATCCCCAAGGCATGCCCCATTTCTTCCTGCACCTCGGGAGTCGCCGTTGCAGTCAACGCTGCTAGCCGGGCAGGCTGAGTTTGGGCAACCACATCGCGGATGGCCAAATAATCCGGCCGAAAATCATGGCCCCATTGAGAAACGCAATGCGCTTCGTCCACCGCCAGTAGGGACAGTGGAACCTGATGGAGCAACTCCCGAAACGACGGCTGGGCCAATCGTTCTGGAGCGATGTAAAGCATTTTGAGTTGCTGGTTTCGAAATGCCGACAGCACCGCATGTTTTTCGTTCGCATCTTCGGCGCTGGTGATTTTTGCCGCCGCAATGCCGCGCTGCTGGAGTGCGTCGACCTGATCTTTCATCAAGGCGATCAGCGGCGAAATTACCACCGCGGTGCCTTCACACAACAGCGCGGGCAGCTGGAAACACAGCGACTTGCCCGCCCCTGTAGGCAGCACTGCCACCGTCGGTCGCCCCGAAAGGATGGAACGGACGACCTCTTCTTGGCCGGGTCGAAACGACTCGTGACCAAAGTGACGGGTGAGGGCGGGAAGCAGCGCGGGCATGGACGGACCCGGGCTCCTGGCCAGGGGCTTACTATGATGCTGAACCGGAACTGCAACTTCCACAATGAGTAGACGGTTTCGGCGTCAAAAGGTAACAATCGAATTTGAAACCGCGCCATTTCCACCGCCCATCCCGCTCATGACGTCCGCCCATCCGTCGCCGATTCAAATTCGCGCCGCTACCGACGCCGACTCAGCCAGCGTGATTCGCCTGATCGAGGGCATCTTCCATGAGTACCCCGGTTGTGTCATGGATGTGGAAACAGAGGAGTACAAGCTCAAAACTCCGGCCAGCAGCTACGACCGATTTTGGGTCCTGGATAGAGAAGGGGAAATCGTCGGCTGTATTGCTTGCAGCTTCGACCGAAGCAGCCGCGATTTCGAATTGCAAAAGCTGTACATCCATGCCGACCTTCGTTGCGGAGGATGGGGCAGGCGCCTGGTCGATCTGGTCGAGGCTGAGGCTCAGCGGCTAGGGTTCGAATCGATTGAGTTATGGACCGACACCCGTTTCGAAACGGCTCACCGTTTTTACACTGGCCTTGGTTACCGTAAAACAGGTCGGACTAGGGACTTGCACGATCTATCTAAGACCACCGAATACCATTTCATCAAGACAGGGCGCAATCCGGCACCTTAGATCTACTTTCCAACATCCCACAAGGGTCCAGTATTACAATCCACTAGCTGATGAAAGCTCCCGTGACCGCTCTGCTCGCCCTCCTTTGTCTCTCTACTCCAGCGGTCGCTCAGACTGGTGTAGAGGATCAAATCTCTCCTTTCGGATCCGAAGTCGGGACCGCAAACGACGCCCTGATCAATTTCGGCCTGACAACTCTGGAATGGCAGGCCACGGTTCAGGCGGGCATTCCAGGTTATTTGGAAGGCATTCAATTCGAAGTGTCTGGCCCCGCTGGAGATTCATTCGACATTCGCGTCTACCTTGGTGCACCCTGGCAATCCGGCACGCCAACCTACACCACCACGTTGACCAAGTCCTCGGGTAGCGTCGAGATCATGTATGCCGATTTCACTGCTTCGGGCATTTCCCTCGCCGTCGGCGATTTTTACACCATTTCGGTGGGTGGCCAATCCAACACCTGGATGATCCCCGATTACCCGCCACTCCTGACGGTCTCCGGCACACCGGGCGGGCTGATGGATTTCCAAGTTGACTACGCCGAGCCGAACGGTCCGGTGGCTTACCTGTACGCCTTCGGCACTGGATCTCATTCCATCGTAAATCCGCTCACCGGTACGCAAATGGTGACCGGACTCGCCTCGCAAGGCTTCACCGTCGTCGCTTGGCCCTCCGCCGATGCCAACGGAACCGTGGTGCTCGGTCGTACTGTTCCAGCAGGTGCCGCTGGTCTGGTATGCGTGCAAGCCGTGGATCTAGTCGGTGACCAAGTCAGCAACGTGGTTTGTCTGTAGAACTGCGGCGCTGATCCGCCATCGTCGGTCGGCATTCTCGCTGGTAGAATCCCGCCCATGTTTGAACCCCTCAGCCGGGAATACCTCGACCAGCCGAATGCCTATGAATTGGGCATTTTGAAAGGCTGGGAGCAGGAAGATCTGCTGCACGCCGCCCTCGAAGCACGTGCCGACGCTGAGCCCTTCGTTTTTTTCGAAGGGCCGCCTACCGCCAATGGTCGCCCAGGCATTCACCACGCTCTGGCGCGTACCTTGAAAGACTGCATTTGTCGTTACTGGACGATGCGTGGCAAACGGGTGCTGCGCAAGGCCGGTTGGGATACCCACGGTCTGCCGGTGGAATTGGAGGTCGAAAAGCAACTCGGCATTTCTGGTAAGCCGGAGATCGAAAAGCATGGCGTCGGCCCGTTTAATCAGGCCTGCCGCGATTCGGTGTTCACCTATAAGGAAGAGTGGGAGCGGCTGTCGGAGCGGATTGGCTATTTGCTCGATTACGCCAAGCCATACGTGACTTACGACAAGGATTACGTCGAGAGCGTTTGGTTCCTGCTGTCGCGCTTTGCCAAGGCCGATTTGATGTACCGCGGTTCCAAGGTGCTGCCTTGGTGCGGTCGTTGCGGCACCGGTTTGAGCAGTCACGAGGTCGGCCAGGGCTATGAGGATATTGACGATCCGTCCGTTTGGATCTCGTTTCCGATCAAGGAAGGGGTAGGGGTGCTGGAGGGCGCCGCCTTGGTCGCTTGGACGACCACGCCATGGACGCTGCCATCTAACATGGCCACCTGTGTGCACCCCGATTTCGATTACGCCGTGGTTCAGGCTGCTGGCGGCAAGTATGTGCTGCTGGAATCCAAAATCGCGGAAGTCTTTGGTGAAGAGTTCGAAATCCTCGGGTCCGTCAAAGGCAGTGAACTCCGCGGCCACAGCTACGAGCCGCTGTTCTGTTGGGAGGGCGGCACCGTCGTGCTCGAGGGCGACAAGCGTCACATCGTGCTCGCCGATACCTTCGTCACCGACGAAGACGGCACCGGCATTGTCCACCTTGCTCCCTACGGCGCCGACGACTTCCGCCTCGCCCAGCAAGAGGGCATTGAAGCGGTGCTTGGAGTGGGCAGTGAAGCTCGATTGCTGACCGACATCGCCGGGGTTGAGCCAGGTACCTTCTTCCGCGATGCCAACAAGGCGTTGGCGCGGGATCTGAAGGAGCGCGGTCGTCTGCTGAAGATCAGCCAGTATCGCCACAGTTACCCGCACTGCTGGCGCTGCTCCACGCCGTTGATCTACTTCCCGTCGCCCGCCTGGTTCTTGCGCACCACTGCGTACAAGGATCGGATGGTCGAGCAGAACAAAAAGATCACTTGGGCGCCGCCGGAAATCGGCGCAGGTCGCTTTGGTGAGTGGCTGGAGAACAACATTGACTGGGCGTTGTCCCGTGATCGTTACTGGGGCACGCCGCTGCCGGTTTGGGTCAACGAAAACGATCCCGAAGATTGGGTTTGCGTCGAAAGCTTTGCCGAATTGGAGCAACTTGCCGGTGGTTTGCCCGATGACTTCGACCCACACCGTCCGATGGTCGACGACATCACCTTCGAATCGCCGACGCCAGGGAAAACTGGCACCATGCGGCGGGTGAAGTCGGTGATCGACTGCTGGTTCGATAGCGGCGCCATGCCTTATGCGCAGTACCACTGGCCGTTTGAAAACCGCGAGTTGGTTGCTGAGCAATTCCCGGCCGATTTCATTGCCGAAGGCTTGGATCAAACGCGTGGATGGTTTTACACCTTGCATGCGATCTCGACTTTCTTGACTCAGGTCGATGATGACCTGTGGTCCAGTGGGGAACTTTGGGGCAAGCCGCTACCGCGCTTGGAAGCGGGAAGTGCTTATCGCTCGTGCATGGTCAATGGACTGGTGCTCGATAAGAATGGCCAGAAGATGTCGAAGTCGTTAGGCAACACGGTCGATCCGTTTGCGGCGATTGAAGAACATGGCATCGATTCCATTCGTTGGAGCATGCTGGGTGGGGGAGCCACTCATTTGTCGAAGCGATACGACGACCGACAGATCAGCGAAGTGCGTCGGCGGGTAATTGGGACGATCACGGCGAGCTACGGCTTTTTGGCGTTGTATGCGCGTACCGAAGGTTGGGAGCCGGGTGTGGATACGCCTGCTCGCAGTCAGCGCGAGCCTTTGGATCGTTGGATCCTGAGCCGCGCGGTACGTTGCGCAGAAGAGTGTGTGACCGCTTTCGCAGAGCTGGAACCGGGTCGCGCCTTGCGGGCGATGGAAACGTTGGTTGTGGATGAAGTTTCCAACTGGTACATCCGCCGCAACCGTCGCCGCTTTTGGGATAGCGAAAACCGTACTTCGCAAATGGCGGCGTTCGCAACTTTGCATGAAGTGATGCTGGCGGTAGTCAAGATGATGGCACCCGTCGCGCCGTTCTTGGCCGATGGCTTGTGGCATCGCTTAGGCGAAAGCGGAAGCGTGCATTTGGCTGCTTATCCGAACCCAGTTGCGGGCGAAGGCGGCTTGGATAGCAGCGACCGCGATTCGGGCCTGGAAGCGGCCATGGACCCCATTCTGCGCGCATCCAAGTTGGGGCGCTCCGTTCGCGAACGGGTGCAGATACGCGTCCGCCAACCGCTGTCTAAATTGATGGTCCACATTGCTGGCGAAGCCTCACTAAGCGCGAGTCCGCGAGATTACGAAAGTGCGTTGCGGACGGAACTCAACGTCAAGGAAGTTGAGTGGATTGATGGCACCCCTGAGTTTTTGCAAGTACGGGCAAAAGCTAACTTCAAGTTGCTCGGGCGCCGTGCTGGGAAAAACATGAAAGCACTGGCAGCGGCCATTGCCGACCTCCCGCGCGAGACCTTGTTCGCTTTACAAGGCGGCGCCAGTCATGACGTCGAAGCCAACGGCGAAGTCTATACCTTGCAAGGCGAAGACGTGTTGCTGGAAACCCTTTCCGTCGAGGGCTTAGAAGCGGCCAGCGACGGCACCGTCACCATTGGTTTGTCGGTCGAGCTCAACGACGAGTTGGTTGCCGAAGGCATTGCCCGTGAAGTCTTGAACCGGGTGCAAACACAACGCCGTGAAGCTGGTTTAGATGTCAGCGACCGCATTCAGTTGCGGGTCAGCGGTAGCGATGACGTCCGCGTGGCAATCGAAAAGCATGGGCCGTGGATTGCGGGCGAAGTGCTTGCACCGGCGGGTTGTGTTTGGTCTGGCGACAAGGAAGGTGAATTCCAGGAGTGGGCTCTACCAGATGGAGCGACGGTTTCACTTTCTATCGAGAAAATTTCTTCGTGATTCTCACGGGGAATTCGTGAACCGCGTTGACTTGCGTGATACTTTGATTGTGTGCCAACGGCATCAACCGGGGACACAAGCCTCTGGTCCGATACTTCCATACTGGGAGCATGACTCCGCGTCAGGGTAAACCTGCCGGGCTGCGTCCCACCTGAATTGAGGGACCTTGAGTCTTTCTTCCCCCTTTGGTGCTGGCACGTTTCACCCCCGTTGACCATTTTTGGCGAACGGGGGTGTCGCATTTAAAGGGGTTACAACCTCACTTATCTGAGCTTCGGATGGAAGTTGAGGAATGCCGCTTAGATCCTTGATTCTCGGCGCAAAAACCGCCAGAATTGTTATGTGATTTTGCGCCCGATAAATGCTTGGATCGGCTTGTTTTTCGCGAGCCTAGTGTTGACCTCTTGCGGCTCCGACGGGGAGGGTACGGAAAAGGTGGCCGGAGTGGTTTCGTTGGACGACGATGCAGGAGTTGCCGAGCAGGCAAGCCGCGGCGAGGGAAGCGCCTCCAAGCCAGAGGGAAGTACCCCGGTTACGCCGGAGCCAGCATCGGCGAATTCTTCTACCACTGCTCCGCCGCAAACGCCAAGTCGGCCGGGGATTGCAGCCGTCAGTGGCGGCCAAAACAGCATTGAGTCGGCCTCATTTAGTGAGGGGCGGCTATCCGGGGCGAGAGCTGTCAATGATTGGCATCGCGGGCTCGCTCAGCAGCGCCAAACCAATTGGGCGCGTTTTAGTCCTCAGGCTGGCGATGCACTGCAAGGGTTCGCCGCTATGTTTGGCCCAGATCCAAGGGCTTATCGCGCTCAGCTGCGGTTGGAGCAGCCACAGGCCCTCGGGGCTGAATTCGCCAATTTGGCTAAGGCATATGGGGACGGCGATTTGGCGGGTTTGGCTATTGCCTTGAAGCCGACGCCGGATCCGTCGCCAGCGTGGTTGGCGTGGGCCGAAGCTCTGGCGGTGCAAGGTGTGCAGCAAGAACAGTACTTGGTCGGTGGCCGTTCCTTGGGTTGGCTGTTGCAAGGCATGTTGGCGCTGGGCTATAGCCGGGATCGAGTTTTAGAGCTCCAGCCGATTGCTTCTTCCTTGGGGCGACAGGCGGGGGAATTCCTGCCCTTCGATCCGTACGAGGTGCAACCTGGCGAAAGTATGTACGTCGTTCGTGCCAAAATTCGCAAGCAAGGTAAGAAGCACAACTACCGCTGGCTGGCAGAATTCAACCGTAAGGGGAATTACAACTTGCGCCAAGGCGAAACGCTGAAGATTCCACGCCAAGAGTTGTCGGTGCTGGCATGGCGAGGGGCTCGCGTGGTCGCTGTTTTTGCTGGCGATTACCCGGTCCGGATCTATTCGTGCTCGGTGGGCCGCAAAGGCCATGAAACACCATTAGGAAGCTTCTCCTTGGGCATCTGCGAAGAGAAGCCGGTCTACTATCCGTCCGGATTACCAGCGGTGCCGTACGGCAACCCGGAAAACCCGTTGGGTGAGCGCTGGATGGGCTACAAGGAATCGCCCTCCTACGGTCTCCATGGGACGAACTCCGAGGACACGATCGGTAGCTTCGAGTCAGAGGGGTGCATCCGTATGCACAATACCGACGTCATCGAATTGTTTGACCTGTTGCCGGTTGGCACCTTGGTCGAGATCAAAGCCTAAGTCTGTTGCGAAGCGTCGCAGGGCATCTGACGATGTACACTTAGCCAGTGCTCTGCAAATTCATGCGAGACGCCGATCGGCGCTATGTGCACGTTGCCAGCCATTTGCGGCCCCTTTGCGCGGTAGAAGCCTTGCTTGGCGCCGACGAAGCTTAGGGTGTGAGTAGCGGGCAGGCAGGTGCCCAAGACTTCGCCAGTGGTGGCGTCGAGGCCACTTGGGCAGTCGACTGCGAGGACCGGGGCTTTGAGGGCGCACACTTGCTGGATGACGTCGGCAGTGGTCCCTGTGAGGGGGCGGCTAAGGCCGACTCCGAATAATGCGTCTATTATTAGGCGAATCGGTTGCTTGACCTTAGGGAGTTGGGTTGCGGCTGGATAGGCGAGGTGGCGAACAGTGTTGGAGGCGTCGGCGGCGGGGCTTCCAGTTTGGTTGGGAAGTCCCAAGGGTGCCCACAAATGGAGCCTGTGGGGCGTTGCTTGGTGCAATTGGCGGAGTGCAACTAGGCCATCTCCGCCATTATTTCCGGGTCCAATCAGGAAGAGAATGGAGCCTGCTGGCTCAGGCGTGAGGTGTTGGATGAGCTGGGCAAGGGCATGGGCAGCGTTTTCCATCAAAAGGCCGGGTGCTAGGCCAAGTTCTTGCTGCAAATACTGGTCAAAGGCGATCGTTTCTTGGCCGTTCCATGGGGCGGAGGGGGCTTTTTGTGGGAGCGCTTCGAAGAGTTTTGGAAAAGTCATGAATTTTGTGCGTGCGGGGGTTGACCCGGCTTTTTGTGGCCCTAGAATACCTCGCCCAAGACGGACACAGGTCCTCAACGGGAAACGGGCTTCGGTCCGAGCCGGAAATTCCGGCTAAAGTCTTTCGCGAAAAGGTGTTGACAGAGCGCTGAGAAGCGGTACACTGTTCGGCCCGAAAGCGGGAAAGACCGCACAAAAGATCAAGTTGCGCAAGCGCAACGCAGTTCATTAAAAACTAGGATGACCCTGTTGAAAGAGAGGGCCAGGGAGTTCAAACCCAGATCAACGGCTTCGGCCGCAAGATCAATCAAGTGAAGGGTTTGATCCTGGCTCAGAGTGAACGCTAGCGGCGTGGATTAGGCATGCAAGTCGAGCGCGAAAGCTTGAGTATCAATTCCTTCGGGATGCGAAACTCTGCGAGTAGAGCGGCAAAAGGGTGAGTAATACATGGGTGATGTACCCTTGACTCCGGTATAGCTTCGGGAAACTGAAGGTAATTCCGGATAGTCCCACTGGATTTCATGGTCTGGTGGGTAAAGGTGGGGACCCTTCGGGGCCCACAGGTCAGGGAGCGGCTCATGCGCTATCAGCTTGTTGGTGAGGTAACGGCTCACCAAGGCTACGACGGCTAGGCGGT
>CAZMDZ010000076.1:0-12747 GCA_964565175.1 uncultured Planctomycetales bacterium | reverse complement strand
TGTTGATGTGGCCGTCGTGCGAAACGAGGTTGGGTGGCTCGCAGTATCTGAATTCACCCGGCACCGGCAACTACGAGGACTACTTGCTGGATGAATTGATCCCCCAGGTCGAGCAGGAACTCAGCGCCGCGGTTGACGAACGCGGCCATGGCCCCGGCGACGATTCTTCCCCCAGTTTGGGCGTGCCCGTGGGCGGACCTGGCAATCGGGTGGTCGTCGGCAAATCGAGTGGCGGCTACGGCGCGCTGCGTTTGGCGATGCGCAACCCTGGCTATTTCCACGCCGCTGGTTCCCACTGCGGCGACATGGGTTTTGACATGAGCCATTTCCGCGGTTTCGCCGACGCCCTCAGCTGCTGGCACAAGTATGGCGGTCCTGCCAACTTCCTCAAGGAGCTGCCGAAGTTGAAGCTGGGTCATTTGGAGCACGCTGGCATTGAGGGCATCGCCATGGCGTCGTGCTATTCGCCGGATGCCGAGGCCGAACTCGGCGTGCAATTGCCAATGGACCCTGAAACTGGCGAAATCCGTCACGAAATCTTCGACCGTTGGCTCAGCCAAGACCCGCTGCGCATGCTCGACCACCCCGCCCACGCCAACGCCCTCCGCGGACTCGACACCCTCTATCTAGACGCCGGCCACAGCGACGAATTCGCCCTGCAATGGGGTCTGCGCCGGGTCGCCGTCAAAATGAAGGAACTCCAGATTCCGGCCCACATCGAATACTACGATGGAGGCCACTTCAATACCGACCACCGTTATGAAGTCAGCTTGCCGTTGTTAATCCCCTAATCCAACCGACCGATGTTCCTGACCGTTCTATTTTCCCTATTCACCAGTTTTCCTCCTGTCGACATCCAACAGGAGCCAAATGCGCTCACCGCGGTCGATTACTTTCCCGCCGATACCGCCTTCCTCTTCGAGCTCCGATTGGAACCTTGGTTTCGGTTAGGCGAGCAAACTGCCGCCAACCAACTGCTTTCCATCCAACCCATTCTGGATACCCTTCTGCCGCAAGCCGAAGCGTTTCTTCAAGCTGAGGAAGATGCATTCGCCGACTTGGATTTCCAGCAAGCTCTCGCTGGGATGACCTTTTATCTTGCGGGTACCCGATCGATGTACCTCAAAGATGAGGGCATATTCGCTGTGGAATTCCACGGTGACGAAGCAAAAAAAATACTTGCTCAACTCGATGAGTTCCCGGAACCCTTCGTCATCCAAGGCAACACCTTTCTCAAGTTGCTGCCGATTCACGACCAGCCTATTGCGCAAGATTATGAGCAAGCCTTTTTGGAAGGGTTGGTGGGCGAAGCCCAAGCGTCGCCCAAAGAAGGTGAAGCCCCTACCCGACTTGTTCAACTTCCATCTTGGCAGCGGATGCGAAAGCAGCTCGCCGGGAACAACCGCATCCTTGGCATTTGGGTGCCGATTGAAACTTGGAAGGATGGTTTATTCGCCGAGCTTGTTGAGAGCGTGATCCAGGAGCAGCTTGACCCCGGCTTGGGAGATGCTGGCCTCGCCTTAATGACGGATTTGGTGGAACTCGGCAAGATGGGGGGTGCAGCCATGGTCACCGAGATCGAGCCGCCCTATATCTGTGATCGCATCTTGCTGTTGGATGGCGGCCTGCACACCGACCTCTTCCTGCCCTTTGCTTCCGACCCGCAGCAAAGCTGGAAGCGACTGGCCCAATGTGACGGGGACGCCGTCGTTGCCAAAGTGGGCGGTTTCCATTTTCAAGGCTTGTTGGACTACATTCTTGATTTCCTTAGCCAAGGGTTCGCGGCGCAAGGCATTGCTGAACAAGCGGAGTTGGGTATGAAAAAGTTCCTTCCCCCGATCCGCGCCTTCGTCGAAGATCTCCAACCCGGCTTCATTCAACAAACCAGTGCCTTCCACAATCCGGAAAGCCCTTTTTCCCAACTCACCCTGACTCTCCGCAACGCCGACGCCGCCCAAGCAGCAGCCAAGGATTTTCCACCAGAAATGCAGATGCTGCGTCAGTTGTGGGCAACTAGGCTAGGCGGAAATTGGACCCACCAATGGAATGAGGAATCGCTGACCCTATTCGTGGATTCTGAATTCATCGGCAACAGCAAATTGGGCGAGCAGAAGCATTTCCAGGAGGCCCTTCCGGCCATGAAAGCCGCCGTTGCCGACCGCGAGCTGTTGTGGGTCAGTTATTACGCCCCGGAGTTGACTCGCGGTGCCGTAGCGGCATTCCTTTCCGGTTGGCAGCAGATTGTCGACGAAATCGATTTGCCGGTGGGCTTTCCCGATATCCTTCCGCCGCCAGAACAGCCGCCAGCCGACGCCCTGCTTCCAGGCTTCGCTCTGCTGGTCAAACAAGATGAATATTGGCTGGTGGAGTCCAAGTCCGCCTTTGGGTTGGCCTTCCTTGGGTTGGCCGAGGCGTTTGCCAAAGTCAATGATTCCGAGTCCCGCTTATCGGAAGCGGAATTCGAAGAAGACGAGCTCTAAACTCTCGCCACCAACCGCTCGGCCCACGTAAAATCGGCTGAATCGCATCACCATGTTGCTTTCCCTACTCCTTACCCTCTTTGCCGCACCGCAGGCTGCACCTACGCAGACCTCGGCTGTGGATTACTTCCCGGCCGACACCCTCGCCGTTGTCGATTTTTCGCTGGAGCCGTGGGATCGGCTGCGCAAGAACACCGTCGCCCATCCGTTGCTGAAAGAGTTGAAGGTGCTGCGTACCTTCTCCGATCAGTTGCAGTTGGAAATTGAGGGCGAAGAGTCGATGGGCGACAAGTACGACCTGCGCAAGGTCTTGGCTGAGTCGCGCTTTTTTCTCGGTCTACCCGCCACCACCCTACCCGCCGGTCATTTGCTGTTGGGTGTGGACACTTTAAAGGTCAACATGAATGGTGACATCGGTGTGCTATTGGATCGACTCAAAGTTCCGTACACACGCGTTGGTACTTCGATTTTGGCGATCGTCTACTTTGACGAATTCAGCAGGATGGATGACGAAGATGCGCATTTAATTCTGAAGCAGTACATCGAAGCTGCGGCGCCAACTGGCCAGGATGGCTCGGTGCCGTATACCTTGGCTAACCAAGAGTCATGGCAAAAAATGCACTCGGTGTTGGCTAGTGATAGCCGCATTGCTGGCCTTTGGATTCCGTCGGAGCCATGGCGCGATGGTCACTGGCGCAAGCTGGCCGAGCGCTACGCTGGCGACGAGCCTGAGTTCGACATGTTTCTTTCGGCAATGCAAAAGGTGTTGCTGGGCATGGGTGTTGACCAAATAAAGGGCTACGCCATGATCACCGAGGTGGATTTGCCGTTCATTCAAGATCGTTTGGTGGTCTTGGGCGGTGGCCCGTTGATGGAAATCTATCGCCCCTACTCCACCGACCCGGCCGCCTGCTGGACTCGTTTGGAACAGTGCGACGGCAACAGCATTTCCTCTGGCGTCGGCGGCATGGATATCAACTTCTTTGTGGATTTGATGGTCTCCGCCCTAAGCGACGTCCTCGTTGACATGATGGGAGTGGATCTGTTGGAGGATCCAGAAGCCAAGCCCTATATCGATGCAGTGATGAATTTTGTCGCCACCATCGGTCCAGGTATCGTCACCGAGGCCAGCATGGATCAGATGGATTTGACCGGTCAGGCGCAAATGACCATTTCGGTGAACGATATGGAGAAGGCGAAGCAGGCGATTGCTGATATCCCGGTAGAAATCGTCGCTGCATTTCAAATGGGCATGGTTCAACAGGGTGGAGGCTTCAATAGTGAGTGGGGGGAAGATTCTTTGATTCTGCTGAAGGATCCAAACTTGAAAGGGGAGAACACCTTGGCGAATACCGACGGCTTCCAAAAGGCGCTGCCCGTGATGAAAGAATTCGTTGGAAGTCGCGAGCCAATCTGGCTGACTTACTATGCTCCAGCCTACGATGCTTACTTTTTGTCGACGCTAGGTGAGTCGATTGATTTCTTCGCTGATCTGCTTGATTTGGCAGTTTTAGTCGACTTTTCCAAGCTCGGATCCGTAAGCGATCTGGAACCGCGCATGCACCCTGGATTCGCGGTCATGACGCGCACGGAAAACGGCTTGGAAATGCGCAGTCGCTCCACCTTCGGCTTCGTGTTCCCCACTTTGGGAATCGCCGCCCGCACCATGGCCCAGCAGCTCTCTGGTGCAGGCCTCGAGTTTGAAGAAGACGAGTTTTAATTCTCCCGCAGCCACCCCTCAACCTAGAAAACCATGTTCACCATTCTCAGCCTAGCTGCACTGCTTACTCCGCAGTTGCAGGCGCCGTCGGCGGCCGATCTGATGCCAGCCGACACCTTCTTGTACTTGGAAATGTCGCTTGAGCCATTCGACCGGCTTGGCGATCAAACCATTGCTTACAAGCTGTTCGAAAAAGGAGACGTCGCCGAAGCGTTGGCGCCGTTGAAAAGCGAGCTCGATCAGCAGCTGGATTCGCTGTCGATGGAGTTGGGCTTTGATCTCGGCAGTTTGATCGAGGGCAGTCGTTTTTCGATTGGCTTCACCTGGGAAGCAGCTTTGAACCAGGGCGGTTGGCTGCCGGTTGCGGCTGAGCTCAGCCCTGAGGTTGCTGAAAACGTGCGTTTGGATTCGTTCTTGAACCAGACCGGCGTCGGCAACTGGTGGCAGCGAGGCAATCTTTTGATTGGCGTCTTGCACACCGATGAGTTCGATCAATTGGACAACCCGCCAGCGCCGACCGATGGCAACAATCAGCCGTCTGCGTTGCGCCAAGAGGGTGCCAAGTTTTTGCAGAACATGTTGCATGCCGCCGCTGGCCCGGGTGAAAACTCGATGACTAGCTTGGCTAGCTGGAAGGAGATGAGCAAGACTTGCCGCAGCAAGGACGACGTCTTCGGCGCTTGGTTGATGATGGATAAGTTCAGCCGCGCGCGAATTGAGGAAGTCATCGGCGAAGAGATCCCGGAAGAGATCGTCGAAATGTGCCGCGTGTTTGACCTCGATAAGTTTGGCGGCTTTGCTTGGACCAGCAGCGTCAAGCCACCGATGTTGGAAGATCGTATTTACATCTACGGTCCGGGCATGATGCGCAAGTACTTCCCTGCCAACGTCAACGAGGCCGTCAACGTGCCCGAGTTGATGAAGTTGCTGCCGCACGACTCCTACCAGACGATGATGTTCGCCGCCGACTTCCCACAGTTCGGCCAAGATCTGAAGACCGCCATCGACTTGATGCTGCAGCTGGGCGAAGAGGAAATGCCCGAGGAAGCCGCCGGCATTATGGAGATGGTTTTTGCGCTGTTGTCTGAAACCGGCCCAGTGTTCCTGAGCAACACCCGCGCTGACGATTACGATCGCGGCTTGCCTGGTGATTTTTGGCTGCAAGCCCGCCACCCAGACAAGGTGACCGAAATCTTGCAAGCTGGTTTGCCCGAAGGCCTGTCCGATGCCCTGGCCGAAGGCATGATGTTTGGCCCCGGAGTTCCCGAGGTGTTGTTGACTGTGAAAGGGAACCGCTTGACCGTATTCGAATCGGTTGGGCAGGAAAGTACTCAGCGCTTGGGCGATCAACCTGAATACCGCGCCGCCGCCGCACTATTCGGCCGCTTCCCGGTCACCCAGGTTTACGGTGCCGAGTACTTGAGCAAAGCGATGATGGTCGAGGCTTTCGCCACCTTGCGTTCCGAAGGCAATACGTTGATTGACGCAATCAACGAAGACATCCCACTCGACTTTGGCATGCTGCCAGACACTGCAGTGGTTGACAACTTGATGCAGTCGTCGGCAACGGTTTCGATCATCACCGAAAACGGCATCTACTCCGAAGGCCAAGCGCCGTTTGGCCGTCTAGCCACTCACTTGCTGATTCGCATTCCGCCAGCCTTGAAGATGCTGGAAACCTTCGGCATGGTGTCGTCGGGCGGCTTCGAAGAAGAAGAGTTTTAGTCCATCTTTGCGGCGTGGGTGCCGGCCAACTTGCCGGTGACCCACGCCCACAAAAAGTTATGCCCGCCGATGTCGCCGATGACATCCAGGATTTCTCCACAGAAATAAACTCCATCTTGGCGTCGGCTTTGCAGAGTTGATGGATTGACTTCGCTCAGCGCGATGCCGCCACCAGTCACTTCGGCGTAGTCGTATCCGCGAGTGCCGATCAGTGGCAACTCGAAGGCCGATAGGGCTTGAAGAAGCTGCTGGCGCTTTTCCTTTTTCAACTGCGCCGGATCTTGATCGATTTCGATCTCGCAATGCTGGAGCAGGGCGCCGCAAAGTCGGCGAGGTAGGAATTGGCTCAAAGTCTTCGCCATATGCCGACGGCTTGCGGCGTTCCTTCTGTGGGTGCCTCCGCTGGACCCAACGCTGTTGCCCTCTCGATTCCAAATTCGCTCCTGCCACTCTGCCTGCGACCAGCCATTCCATGCGACGGTGATTTTGCAACCCTCGCGAGCGTGCCAGTGACTGGCATTCAACGCAGCGGGCCCCGAAAAACCAAAGTGAGTGAACAACAAATTGCCCTCGCCTTGGCCGACGCATTTTTGACCGCGCATCGCCGACCATTGCACGCCATGGGCAAGGCCAGCAAGTTCGTGCCACCAACCGTTCGCTGCAACCAGGGGAACTAGGGCGGGGTAAGTGGAGGTGAGCTCATGCCCCAATTCCTCAGCCAATTGATAGCCGCTGCCATCGCTTCCAGTTTTGGGAACCGAGCGCCCGCCAGCGGCAAAGATGATGCGGTCGGCGGTGACGCGAGCTTGCTCTTGATTGTGCAGAACGAAGCGCGGGGAATTCTTGGCGTTCGCATCGGCACCGCTTCCGGTGTTGGCAACGGTGATGCTTTCCACCTTCCAATTTTTTTGCAACTCCACTCCCTCTTCTTGCAACGCCACCAACAAAGCCTGATGCACAACCTTTGCCCGATTGGCTTGCGGAAACAGTTTGCCGGATTCTTCTTCCAACTCCAACGGCACGCCCAACTCATCCTCAAAAAACCTACGTACTGCTTGGTGGGGCCAGGTCTTGAAAATGCGCTTGAGCACATTGGCGGAGCCGGAGCTGACGAAGGCGTCGGCGCGAAATTCACCTGGCAGCACGTTGCAGCGGCCGCCGCCGCTAATCAATATTTTGGTCCCGGGGCGGTCGGAAGCATCGAGCAAGACGACGTCGGCGCCAGCGCGGGCGGCGAAGATCGCCGCGGTCATGCCGGCAGCACCGGCGCCGATGACGGCAACCTTAGGCTGGCTCATGAACTTGGACCGCCTTCCATGCTTGCAGCGAAACTTCGCACATTGCGCTGCTGATGATATCGGCTTCGCTCGCGGTGGTGCAGGCGGGCGGCATGGCGTAGATCACGTTGCCGAGTGGGCGCAGCAAAACTTGTGGGTGTGCTTTGCAGGCGTCTCGTAGGTGATCGCCCAAGCCAGACAAGTAACCCTGATCGCCAGTCTCGAATTCAACGGCGACGACGCCACCTAGGTGACGAATTTCCTTCATCGCGCCAGCTGGCAACTGATCGTGCAGTTTTTGCACGCCGTCGAAAATGCGCGTGCCCAAATCGGCCAACTTCTGTGGGGTATTCTCCCGTCGAATTAAACTCGCCGACGCACTCGCTACTGCGCAGCCAATCGGATTGGCACAAAAAGTGTGGCCGTGGAAAAAAGCTTTGCTGCGTTCGTCGGATAAAAATGCGGAGTAGATTTGCTCGCTGACCAAAGTCACCGCCAACGGCATGGTGCCGCTGGTCAGTCCTTTGCTGAGCGCCATCAAGTCTGGGCAGACTCCCGCATGTTCCATGGCGAAGGTTTTGCCGGTGCGGCAGAAACCGGTCATCACTTCGTCGGCGATGAGGTACACGCCGAATTGATCACACAATTTTCGGGCGGCGGCGACGAAGGAAGCGGGCTGCATTTTCATTCCCGCGGCGCCTTGAATCATTGGTTCCAAGATGAAACCAGCGATTCGATCGGCGTTGGCTTGCAAGGCAAGCTCTAAGGCGTCGGCGCAGGCTGGTACGCGTACCACTTCGAACAAAAAGGGACCGAACTCACTGAAAAACGGTTCGGGTTCGGCCAGTGACATGGTGCCGAAGGTGTCACCGTGGTAACTGCCCTCTAACGAAAGGAACAGGGTGCGTTGCGGTTGGCCGCGGCGAACCCAACTTTGATAGGCGGCTTTCAGTGCTACTTCGACTGCGGTTGATCCGTTGTCCGAAAAGAAGACTCGACTTAAGCGGTGATCTTCGTTGGCCAAGGGTGCGGCAAGATCGATCAAATCTTCCGCTAGCTGCACTGCGGCTGGATGAGTGCAACCGGCAAACAAGACGTGGTCGAGTTTCTCCGCTTGAGCGCGAATGGCTTCGACTAATTCCGGATGGCCATGGCCATGCAGGCAAGCCCACCACGACGAAATTGCGTCGAGCAAACGGCGGCCGTCGGCGAGTTCTAGCCATGCACCTTTGGCGCCGACCACTGGTAGGAAGTCGTTGTCTAAGCCGTGCTGGGTAAACGGATGCCAGCAGAGCTCACGATCCTTTTGCTGCCAAGGGAGAGTCATGGAGGGAATCGGCTTGAGTTGCTTTTGGAGGAACCAGCGCGTCGAGATGACCGAGGTTGATCCACTTGCGCAGGTGGCGGACGTCGAGGTGATCGAAGTGCGGGATTTCAAGGACCGGAATGTCGGTCAAGATTCCGCGCAAGCTTTTTAGATTGCCTGGATGTTTCCCGCCGATGACCAAAACTCCACGCAACTCCAATCCGCGGCGACGCAGGGCCTCCACTGTGAGCAGAGTGTGATTGAGCGTACCTAAGGCGGCGCGGGCGGCGAGGATCAAAGGGAAGTTGAGGCTTTGCACGACGTCGGCTTGGCTTTGGGCGGCGTTCAACGGCACCAACAAGCCGCCGGCAAGTTCAAGAACCCATGGTTGCGCCGCGTTTGTTGCCAACTTGGATTGCACTCCTTCTACGACCTGGTCCGCGGTGACCACGCAGTTTTGGAATTCAGCCGCTTGATCGATCGACGCGGGCAAATCCAATTCCACCACCGGCGGTGGCGTTTGCGAGTCTACTAAGCCAGCCAATCGCTTCACCGTTGCAGTGTCGGAATCGCTTCCGGTTTGCACGGGCTTCAGGTAGTGCGCCGGACGTCCAGCGCGCTCCATTTGCAGCATCATCAACGCCGACAAAACCGTTTTGCCGACGCCCGTGTCGGTGCCGCAAATGACAGTTGCATCGATCGGAGTTAGTTGGGTCATAGAGGGAACCTCGTGGGGTTGAGCGCATGCTTGAAGCAGTGCGCTGGCAAGTTGATTCAATTGCTTGGTGGTGTGATTGGCGTGAACCACAATGCGCAAACGACTGCTTCCATGTGGAACCGTCGGCGGGCGCACTCCGCGTACATCGAAGCCTTGGGCTTGCAATCGGCCAGCGACTTCCATGGTGCGATCGGCGTCGCCAAAGACGATGGGAAGGATCGGGCCGTCGCCACGTAGATCGAGTTCGGTGTTCTGCAGGGCGAAACGCAGATGCTGAGCATTGCGATGAATGGCAGCGATCCTTTCTGGATGCTGCATGATCAACTTCATCGACTCGGTTAAGGCCGCCGCCGCCGCCGGAGGGTTGGCGGTGGTGAAAATAAAATTGCGCGCGCGGTTGATCAACGTTTCGACCAAAGCTCGAGAGCCGCAAATCAAAGCGCCGCTAACTCCGAGCGCCTTGCCACCGGTGATCATCCGCGAAACCAACCGTGGGTGGGGAGCAAGCACCGGATAAATACCTGCGGAGTGCGCTTCATCAAGCAGCAAATGGGCGTCGAACTCGGTGCAGAGTTGCAGCAGCTCCGTCACCGGCGCTTGATCGCCATCCATGCTGAAAACGCGTTCGGTCACAATCCAGCGCCGACCAGCTTGCTCGCTCGAGTTCACCAGTTGAGCGCGGAGTTCCTCCATGCAGTTGTGCTGGAAAACTTGGACCTCAGCTCGGCTCAAGCGGCAGCCATCAATCAACGACGCGTGGTTGAATTGATCGCTAAAAATGACGTCGCCCTTTCGAGGTAGAGTGCTCAGCAAGGCCAGATTGGCTTGGTAGCCGCTTGGCAGGAGCAGTGCCGCCTCGGTCTGTTGCCAGTTTGCGGCGACTTGCTCAGCTTGGGCGTGAGCTTCGGTGTGGCCGCGCAACATGCGGGCGGCCGGAGCTCCTGCGCCGAATTGATGAAGCGCTTGCTCGGCAGCGGCGATGACTTGCGGGTGCTGCGAATGGGCCAAATAATCATTGGATGAAAAATCCAGCCCGGCAGGGTGCTTGAGTTCACGGTACAGGCCAGCGGTTTGCAGCCGCCGCAGCCCGCGCTCTAATTCTGCCTGGAAATCTTTCATCCGTCCGTGCTCAGCGCTCCAATCTTTCATCCCTTATACGCTTAGCATTGGAACGCCTTCCAAGCCCAATTTGTGAAACAGGGCGGCGTCGCTGGTGCGGCTTTGGTTGGGCGTGGTCAAGAGTTGGTCGCCAAGGAAAATCGAGTTGGCACCGGCTAAGAAGCACATGGCCTGTGCCTCCTCACTTAGTTTGGATCGACCCGCCGACAACCGGATTTGCGCATTTGGCATAAGAATTCGAGCGACGGCAACAGCACGCACCATTTGATCCCACGGCAAGGTGTCCATCTCTTCCAGTGGCGTGCCTGCCACGGGTACCAAAGCGTTAATCGGCACCGACTCCGGCGGCTGCTCCTGGTTGGCAAGTTGCAGCAACAAATCAATGCGGTCTTCCTCTGATTCGCCCAAGCCCAAGATTCCGCCGCAGCACACCTTCAGTCCGGCTTCGCGGACCAAACTCAGCGTTTGCAGCCGTTCTTCGTAGCTATGCGTGCTGACAATGTTGTCGTAAAAGTTCTCCGACGTATCCAGGTTGTGGTTGTAAAAGTCCAAGCCAGCATCCTTTAGCGCAGCCGCTTGAGCGGGCGTCAACATGCCCAACGTGGCACAGGTCTCCAGGCCCAACTTGCGCACCTCGCGCACCATCTGCAGAACTTCTTCGAATCCGCGGCCTTCGCGAGGCGATTTCCAGGCGGCCCCCATGCAAAATCGATCCGCCCCCGAAGCCTTGGCTTTGCGCGCCGCTTCGACCACGTCGTCCACTGACATCAAGCTTTCTCGTTCCAGGTCGGTGTTGTTGTGCGCGGATTGCGAGCAATAACCACAATCTTCGGAGCAAGCGCCGGTCTTGATCGACAGCAATGTGGAACATTGCACCTGCCGCGGGTCGTGGACCTGGCGGTGAACTTGCGCGGCTTCAAAAACCAGGTCCAGCAGCGGCTTGCGGTACAGCTCGACGACCTGAACTTTGTCCATGGATGACGCTTCGATCATCTCCACATTGTCTCACTGCCGACTTTTGATAGGGAGAGCGAATCTTCGATTCGGTCACCAAATCGTCACTGAATTGACATCCTCCAAGTGACCCGCTCATGCCGCACCGTTCGCCCTAGCTACAGCAGCGGCTTCTTCGACAACGCTACTTCGGCAGCGTCGAGGTCGGCGCTTCGCAGGTTGCGCCCCGGCACAGGTACAAGGTGGTTTTGCCATCGACGGCGGTGCGGCTATTCAAAATGGGGCGATCGCTTTCGGCGGCCGATTGGCTGAGAAATACATGCCAATTCGCCAGTGGCGTCGGTCGGCGAAGCAGACTGGTTCGCCATGTGGCGAGCTCCGCTTGATTGCCCGCGCCAACGACCACCGCCACCGTCGGCTCTTCGGCGGCCAAGCGGTAGAGCCGCATCGTGTAGCAGAATCCAGACGGACTGCGCTTGACGTAGGGCAGCATTGCGGCCAAACCTTTGACCGCAGGTTGATGCCATTTGTCGTCGTGGGTGAACGCATGAAGTCCAAGCAGCGCTTCCAATGCAATCGCATTCGGCGACGGGATCGCGCCGTCCCAAGGCGACTTCAGCCGGTGGAGAACGGTTGGGTCTAAGCCGTCGGTGTCCCAGAAAATTCCGGTTTGATCGTCCCAGAAGTCCGTCAGCATGCGCTCGCCCAGTTGCTCCGCCCGTCGCAGCCACTTTTCCTCGCCGCTGGTTTGGAATAAGGACAGCATCGCACGGGTTAGGTAGGAGTAATCTTCGAGCACCGCCCGGTGCTGCGCTTTGCCATCACGCCAAGACCGATAAAGCACCCCGTCCTTTCTCATTTCGGTCCAAATGAAGTCCGCGGCACGCTCCGCGGCTTGTTGGTAGCGCGGTTGGTCCACCATCGCGCCAGCCCAAGCGAGCGCGTGAATCGCCAACCCATTCCACGCCGCCAAGACTTTGTCGTCATTGCCCGGCGGGACCCGCAGCGATCGGGCGGAGTAAAGCTTGGAGCGAATCTCCGCCAAAACCTGCTGGGCTGGCTCGAAGGCTAGGCCGTGTTCGGCGGCAACACTGAGGGCGTCCTGCTTGTTTTGCAGCACCGAGGTGCCATGCTCAAAGGTGCCGTTTTTGGTGACGTCGAAAAAGTCGGCGGCGAATTTGCCGTGCTCTTCCCCAAGAACTTCGACGAGCTGAGCTGGGGTCCAGGCGAAAAACTTGCCCTCTTCACCTTCGGAATCGGCATCGGTCGCCGACCAAATTCCTCCTGCCGGGTCAATCCGCTCGCGCAGGAGGTAGTCGCAGCACTCAATGGCGACGCGGCGAAAGCGGTCGGTGTCGGTGACGCGCCAACCTTCGAGGTAAGCAGGAATCAGCGTGCCCTGGTCGTAGAGCATCTTTTCGAAGTGCGGAATCAACCACATTTCGTCG
>CAZMDZ010000075.1:0-12969 GCA_964565175.1 uncultured Planctomycetales bacterium | reverse complement strand
GAGTTCGTAGGGGACAAAGAATCGGGAGAATTTGCTATTCATGGATTACCTTCTGGTGAAATTGAGCTTCACTTCTCTTTTGGGACTGGAATTCGGACAAGGGTTAAAGGCTTGAGCGGCGGAAACGACTTCAATGTTGGGGATGTTGTTTGTGCCCCAGGCGAGGCCAAATGGGCTGGGAAAGTTTTTGATGCTTTTGGTCGTGTAATTGAAAATGGCGTGGTTTTATTGCAGTATTCCCCTGAGATTAGCTTCTGGGACTTTGATGATTACTCGGGAGAGCCAGCAAGTGTGAAATCAGGGAATTTTGATGTTGGCTATGGAAAACCGTCGATCCGATATGGTGGATACCTGGGGGAAAACTTCACGTCCCCGATATGGGGGAAAATCTCGGAAGCGGGTGAGCTTCACATTAACTGCACCGTAAATCCCGCAATAGTTAAGCCAAGCAGAAAATTGGTCAAAATGAACCTGAGCGGATTTTCTGGTGTCGGTCACATCAGAGGGGTCATAGACGGGGGCGTCGAATGTTTAAAATGGAAGGCGTTTCGCCCATTCCCCGGCAGTACCAGGGTATTGATTTGGACTTCTCTAACAAGTGATCCGGAATACTTAGTTTCTGAATCCTCGAATGCTGATGTTTTCATTGCATCGATGCCGGTTGCCAAGAATGCAAGCTATTCATTGATGGGGCCAGACCGGGAGTTGTATAGCTTTGAGGTGTTGGGCAGATGAAATAGGGAGTTTTTTACTCCCCTGGCGTGGATCCAATCTGGCAAGGCGGCATTGGCCTGACCCCATTCTCTGTACAACTAGCAAGCTAACACTCGACGGAGCGTCTTGCCCTTAGGGGCTGATGAATTGAACCAATTTTGACGCTAATACTTAACCCTAAAGGGCGGCGTGATCTGCCTCCCGAAAATCGGGCCACCCAGAGTTGTGCATTTCGGTCAAAATGGAGACCTGAGAGATGCGCAAGAAACGCTAGACCCAAGAGCAGATTGTCCGGATCTTGGGTCAGGCCTACAGGTGTTGCCATCTGAATCCGGGAATTGCTTCAAACAATGAGAAGTTACTGAGCATTCCAGCGGTGGATGAATCGATACACCACCACACCAACGGCAATCCATGCAACTCCAAAAATGCTCGCTTGCCGCACATCTGGGTTCCAGAAGGTGGCGAGCATGGCGATGGTGGTGCCGATGATGAACACCAGCGGTGTCAGGGGCCACAGCGGTGTCATGAAGGCGGCGCGGTCTAGAGTTCGGCGCGCAAGGAAGAGGCCGGCGACCGCGAGTACATGAAAGGTGACGTCGACGAAAACTACGCCGGTGACTAACTTGTCCATCCCTTCGCCGCCAACAATCCAGAGTAAGAGGATGGCGAGGGTGGCTTGAAGAAGAATTGCTGGGCGGGGGACGTCGGCGTCGCCGCCTAGGTTGCCGAGGACTTTGGGGAAGAGGCCTTGCTTGGCAAGTGCGTAGTAAACGCGCGGGGTGGTGAGGACTTGGGAGTTGGCGATTCCAAATGCCGAAATACACAACGCCGCCGCGGTGATGGTGCTGCCGGCTACCGGGAAGAAGGTGCCGATGGCGTCGGCGGCGATGGTGGGGGAAGTGGCGACTTGCTCGAAGGGGAGCAGCGAAAAGTACGCCCAGTTGGCGGCCATGTATCCGCCGATGACCAGGAAGATTCCGATGATGATGGCGCGCGGCAGAGTGCGTTGCGGGTCTTTGACTTCACCGCCCAGCCAAGTCAGTTGGTGGTAGCCGCCATAGCTAAAGATGGTGGCGGCGAGCCCGGCGATCCATGGTGCGTCGCTTTGAACTGGGGGCAGCGCAGAGGTTGTGGTTTGGACTTCGGCATTGCCGAGCAACGCATTGAGTCCCAACAACGCGAGACTGCCAAGGATGACCAGCTTGACCGCAGAGGTCGACGTTTGCATC
Organism: uncultured Planctomycetales bacterium; assembly: GCA_964565175.1. GTDB lineage: Bacteria > Planctomycetota > UBA1135 > UBA1135 > UBA1135 > JACNIZ01. The sequence goes on along the minus strand of CAZMDZ010000075.1, from coordinate 11,023 downwards.
CACGCCGAATTTTTGACGCCGAGTAGATTGAGAATCCCGAGTCCCGCAATGGCCGCAGTCGCAGCCATCGTCGTTTGGGTTTGATCCCACTCATAACCTAGCGCCACGCCCAAATTTTGCGCGGCGAACAAACTGATGATTACCAATACTCCGGTGTTAATCGCGGTCAGCAACGACCAACCAAACAAAAACGCTGGCAGCGGACCGAGCAATTCCTTGAGCGCCACAATCTCACCGCCACTCACGGGAAAGCGCGCGCCAATCTCAGCCATGCACAACGCTCCAGTCAACGCCAGCACGCCGCCGATCAACCACATCAACAACGCTTGCTCCGGACTGCCGGCAATCGTCGCCACGTTTGATGGCGTGATGAAAATCCCGACGCCGATAATCGCGCCAATGACGATGCCGACGCCATGCATGCTGCCGAGGTCGCGGCGTAGGTGATGAGGGGTATCTTGGGACGACATGGGCGTGGAGGGAATGGTTGGCGAAGGGTAGATGCCTGGGAGGCACCTGGAAGAAATAGGTGGGGCTTGTGTATCCTGACTGCAGGAGTTCGATCACGCAAATGACCTTTTTGGAACTAGCGCAGAATTGGGATGGCAAAGCCGTCGGTGTCTTGCGGCAGATCTTTGATGACTGCAGTCACGAAGAGCATTTTCTGAGCCAGGCCATCGACCTTTGTTACAAAGCTGGAAACGCGCAGATTGCTGGGGCGTGGATGGTCAAGCAGCATTTGGACGACGGTGGTTTTTTGGATGAACTCGAAATCGAACGCTGGGTTGCCAGTTTTCAAAACGCGGATATTTGGACTTCTTACCTGTTAATGCTGCAAGGGATGGTGCACATCCCCATTCCGCCGCAATCGCGCGGCATGGCCGAATTATTCATCCGCCGGTGTTTGGAGATGGAGAACAAATTCATCCGCGCTTGGGCGTATCACTGCTTTTACCACCTCTCGCGCATCTATCCCGATCTAAAAAGAGAGGCCGACTCCCTGATGGAAGTCGGCCTGGAAACCGAAGCGGCGTCGGTGCGGGCGTCTATTCGGCAGGCACTCCGAAAGACTCAGGCTTGAACTGCATGCTTGCCACCAGGAAGGCCCACTGGTCGGCGTAGCTATCCAAGATCATGCCGGTCGGCTTGCCGCCGCCGTGGCCGCCGCGCGTTTCGATGCGAATTAAGATTGGCGCTTCACCGCCTTGGGCACGTTGCATCGCTGCAGCGAACTTGTACGAGTGGGCCGGAACTACGCGGTCGTCGTGATCGCCGGTGGTGATCAGCGTTGGCGGGTAGTGCATGCCGGGTTGCGTGTTATGCACCGGCGAGTACTTGCGCAGAGTGGCGAACTGCGCTTCGTTTTCGCTAGTTCCGTAATCACTTGCCCAAGCCCAACCAATGGTGAACTTGTGGTAGCGCAGCATGTCCATCACACCAACCGCAGGAAGTGCGGCGGCGAACATATCCGGGCGTTGAGTGATGCACGCACCCACCAACAAGCCGCCGTTGGAACCACCGCGAATGGCAAGCAGATCGTTGCGCGTCCAACCTTCGGAGCATAGGAAGTCGGCTGCCGCCATGAAGTCGTCAAACACGTTTTGCTTGTCGTGAACGGTGCCAGCCTGGTGCCATTCAGCGCCAAACTCACCGCCACCGCGCAGGTTCGGCATCGCAAAAACGCCGCCCATTTCCAGCCAAACCAAGTTGGCCGGACTGAAACTTGGCGTCAGCGAAATATTGAAGCCGCCGTAACCGTAAAGCAGGGTGGGGTTGGTGAAGTCATTCTTGACGTGGTTGGCACGCACCACAAACATCGGCACCTTGGTGCCATCTTTACTGGTGTACCAAACTTGCTCGGCGGTGAAGTCTTCCGGGTTGAAGTCGACGTCCGGCTTGCGGTACATGGTGCTGTTTCCCGAACCCAAATCCAACGAGTAGATCGACGTCGGGAAGGTGAAGCTGGCGAAGGAGTAGTAAGCCTCGGGCGAATCCCACTTACCACTAATGCCACCGACAGTGCCGACGGTTGGCAAGTCCATCTCATACTTCACGGCGCCATCCAAACCGTGCACACTCACCTTGCTGTGGGCGTTGTGCAACCAACGTGCAACCAACGAATGATTCAGGTACGAAAGGGACTGCAGCACGTCTTCCCCTTCGGCAATCAACTCGCGTTCATTCGTCGGACCAGTCGGAGTCAAATCCACGGCAATCGCTTTTCCCTTCGGCGCATCACGCGTGGTGCGCACGTACATCACGTTTTCATGAATGCCGACGACGTTGTACGCGGCGTCAAAGTTGGTGAACACATCAATGAAGTCGCCGTTACTACCAATCGGTCGCGCCCACAAACGATTCTTGCGCGCAGTGCCTTCGGAACCGCTGACGACCAACCACTTGCCATCTTCCGATACGCCAGCTCCGTAACCCCAACGCGGGTGCTCGGGGCGGGTGTACACCAACGAGTCCGCCGACTGATCGGCGCCGATGCGGTGGAAGTAAACCGCAGCGTTTTCATTGATCTCTTCCAGCGCGTCCCCCTTCGGTTCGGGGTAGCGGGTGTAGTAAAAGCCATTGCTATCCGGATGCCATGACGCACCGGTGAATTTGGTCCAGGTCAGGTGGTCGCTCAGATCTTCACCACTAGCAATGTCGCGCACGTGCCATTCCATCCAATCGGAACCGCCTTGCGACACCGCGTATGCCAAATACTTGCCATCTTTACTCGGACTCCAACTCGACAACGATACGGTGCCGTCGGCGCTGAGGGTATTGGGGTCGAGCAGCACGCGCGGTTCGGCACCGGAGCTATCGACCACGTACAACACCGATTGATTCTGCAAGCCATCGTTGCGGCTAAAGAAAGTCTTGCCGCCTTCCATTTGTGGAGTGCCGAACTTTTCATAGTTCCACAACTCCTCCAAGCGTGCGCGAATCGCCGGCCGCTCTTTGATCTTGCCGAGGTAATCGAAGGTCAGGTCGTTTTGCGCTTCAATCCACTCGCGGGTATCGGGGCCGTCGAGATCTTCGAGCCAGCGGTAGGGGTCGGCGACGTAGGTGCCGAAGTAGTTGTCCACCTGCGGCGAGCTGGGCGTGGCCGGGTAGACCATGCCGCCGGACGAAATTCCGGGTTGAGCGCAGGAAGGAATCAGTGCGGCCGACGCAACCATGGCGACGGCAATCAGGGGGCGCACCACAGCCGATTTCACGGCTGAATGTTGGGGATGCAATGGGGCCATGCCGTCGATGATACGGCTGCTTTGAGGTTTGGTGGGCATCACTCGCTGTGGCCGGGTGGCGGCGGAAAATGTGTTAGAATGAGGAATCGGTAGATGGTTTTCTTATTCCTCCCCCTCATCCTCCTGCTTGCGCCTGGTGTCCTCATGCCAGAGCCGAACCTTCCGCACGCGCCTCACCAGCCGCTTGCGCCGGACCTGCCTCACGTTCCCCATGACAACGCTCATGGCGTGGCCACCGCGCACCTACCCGGCGGCGTGGTTGAAACTCTGATCGTCACGCAGCGTGAATGTAAAGTCTTACGAACAAGGGACGAAGGGCTCTCGTGGGCGCCAGTCGCCGGAGCTGGCCTTGAACTCGGCCGCGCCGACGCCGTGGTTTGGGACGGCCATCCAACCGCCCAGCGCTTCCTCATCGCCGCCGACGAAGGAGTTTGGAGTTACGACCCAGTCGCCGATCTGGTCCAGCCCTACTCCGCCGGTCTCCCTACCGACGACCTCGGTCGCTGGGCTTGCCGCTTTGGCACAAGCTCCATCTCTGGTATTGCCCCGGTATTCCTGGTCAACAAGTCCGGCCAAGTGTGGAAATTGAACCGCACCAGCCACCTCTGGGAACTGTCGCTGGACTCCGGCTTGATGGACGAGCGCGGCCAAATCGCGGTCCTGCCCGGCTTCGACGAAACCGCGCCCAGCGGCCACCTGCAATCCGTCGCCGCGGCGGTGCAGGGCGTGCTTTACCTCAGCTTGGACGGCGGCTCGACTTGGCAAATCAACGCCAACTTTTCTACCCCGTCCACTGCCCCCAACGAGCCGCTGATCACAGCGATTGAGTTCGCCCACGACTATCCGCAATCCGGCGGCATGGTGCTGGCGACGTCGGTGGTGGATCCGTCCACCCGCAGTGGCGATCGCGGCACTCTTTGGCAGTCCATGGACTATGGCGCCACTTTCCAAGCCACCTACCAAAGCGACTCGTCGATCCGCGCCATCCAAAGCACACCGGTCGGCCCAAGCGGCAAACAGTGGTATGTGGCGTCGGTGCTCGAGCACCCGCACCTGATCCACTACATTTCCAGTACCGGTATTTTGCGCAGTTCGGATCATGGCGCAACTTGGAGCGACTATGGCACGGCGCAGGATTTTGTCATGGAGTCTGATTCGGCGTTCACCATCGGCCATGGCCGCGAAAAGATGCACGACTTCGAGGTCGCGCCGGATTTCGCCCAAAGCGGGAAGCTGCATTTCTGTCGAGCCGAAGGACTCTATACCTCGCGTGACGAAGGCGAACATTGGCAGCGCCGCACTTTTCGGCCCGCCAGCCAGGTCCGCGGTTTGGATTGCTTCCTTGACCTCAATGGCAATTTAGTCGGCGCCGCCGGTTGTTACGGCTCCGGGACTTGGTTGCAAAACATCATCAGCGGCGATGTGCAAATGCTGCGCAACGGCTCCAGCTCTTACGTCGACGAAATCCAATTGTCGCCGCGCTTTGGGGAAGACGGAATGATGTTGGTCGGCGGTGCGCGAGGTTTGGCATTGTGGTTCGACCCAGCCTTGGCCGCGCCGAATCCTTATCAAAAATGGGGGTGGCAGATCATCCCGATGGCGGCCAACTTGGGTTACGTCCGCGCTTTCGCCGTCTCGCCCAATTTCGACGCCCGCGGCACGCCTGGCACCGATCAGATTTTCATGTTCTCGACTACGAGTGCCGCCAAGAGTAATTTTCTGACCACGGACTGCGGCCAAACGGTGGAAGAGTTGAACACCATGGTTGGTGGCGGCGCCGCGCCGTTCATGCGCCATTTGGCGATCGCGCCTACCTTCCGGCGCAACCACACCACCGGTCCGCTGGATGTTTACGGCGCGCGCGGTCGATCGATTTATCGATTGAATGGACGTCAGTGGGAACTGCTCGCTGCATTCGACACCATGATCACCAGTTTGGCAGTGGCCAGTGATTTTGACCGAAATCCGCAAACGCCTAGTCTGCCGCGGCTTTTTGTGTCGACGTTGAAGACTCCTTATTTCATGGAGATTGTCGACGAACCCGGCAACCTCACCCTCAACGAACACAACACTGGCTTGGGCGACGCCCACGTGGTCAAAATTGCATGCCCTCCCGATTTCGAGCAATCGCAAACCATGTACTTGGCCACGTTCTCGTCGGGCTTGCGCAAGTTGGACCTCAGTCAGCCTAATCCAACCTGGACCGAGGTGGGGCAGGGCTTCCCCAATCAGTGGGTGACCACTTTTGCACTGTCGCCAGACTTTGCCAACGACCGTGCCATTCTCGTTGGCGCGCAATCCGGCCTTGCCGTCGGCGCGGACTTGCCCGGATCAACCTGGGAAATCCGCAAGCCACCGGTACTGCGTGATAGCGAAGCTGCCGAATTTTCCTTCTACCAACCCGGTCACCCAACCACACCCGACGACCACCGCGTCTGGCCGTGGCAGTCCTTGTTTATCCAGCCCTATCAAAGCGACAGCAGCCATCTTTCGTTCATCGACATCTTCGTCAGTCACACCGATAACGATGGCTCTTATGTGCTGTGCAATGAGTACGCCGGTGGCGTCACCGTTCATACTTTCCGCGGGCCGACTATGGGCACGATGAAAGTAGAAGTTGAGAATTATTGGACTGGTCAATCACTGGTGCAGCAGTCCTTCCACCTAACCAACGCCAATGTTTTTGATCACCGAGTGGAAGTGCCGTTTCCGTATCAAGCTGTGCGCATCAAAGTCACCGCCGAGCTGCAGCCAGGGCAAACCATGGCTTTCGACGGCATGACGTTCTGGAACAATTGAGTCCGCCGCGTAGCCGATATCAAGCTCATGTCCGCGAAGCCCTACTGCAGATTATGGCCGAAAAGGTCTTTAGTTTAAGCTGGTGATTCGATTGTGTTAAAGTTTGTAAGAGTTTTTCCAATAACGATATAGAGCCGCACCTTGGGGTCGAGCTCAGGGCCTAGTTTAAGGGTTCAGGGTTTGTTAAACTAGGCGCGACCAACAAATGTCAAATGGTAAGAGTCATATCACCACCCGAGTGGCAGCAAACGATCGCGGACAATCCAGTTCGCTGGTTAGAACTCTTCACGCTCATGCCAGAATTGAGGGAAAGGATAGTAAGCCTCTCGGATTCAAAGGAGAGTTACCTCCATTGGACCATATTCCGTCATAAGCGGCCATTTCCAAGTGAACTTTCCCACCAAGAAGCGTGGGCACTCATTAAAACCCATCGTCTAGGGGCCGCGAAGGGCTTGCCGTTCACAACCAAAAGTGGGCAGCCGATTTTGATCTGCGTTACAGATCCTTTGCACGCGGCTGTTCGACGCATCACTGCGCATCGAAAGCTGGTCGTCGCTGGCCTACCTGAGCAGCCCAATCCACAAGTAAAAGAAGACCTTCGTTCATTCGGCCTAAAGGCACTGATTGACGAGGCGTATTATTCCGCAGTGATTGAAGGTGCGGTTACAACCCGAAAGGATGCGACCAAACTCATTCGGGAAAAACGAATCCCGGAAACCAAATCGGAGAGGATGATCCTGAATAATTTCTTGGCTGGAAAGAAGATGGTGGAGTGGGTCAATGAACCGATGACGCCGCAAAGGCTATGCGAAATTCAAGCGGTGTTAACTCGAGATACGCTAGAGAATGAAGCCGACTCGGGTCAATTACGAACTGAAATGGTGTACGTCCGGGACGACACGAAAGGAGAGGTCGTGCACACGCCTCCAGAAGCAAAGGAAATCCCCGACCGTATGGAAAAATTGTGCGCCTTCGCTAACTACGAAAATGACGAAGACCCTATTCCGGTTTTGGTGAGGGCATGCTTACTTCATTATCAGCTCGCTTACGATCACCCATTCGGTGACGGGAATGGCCGCACAGCACGGTGGCTCTTTTTATGGCGTCTACTGAAATGCCCTGAATACTGGTGGGTGGCTATGCTCTCAATTTCGCGGATGACGAATCATGCGCGAGAGGATTACTACGACGCATTCCGCTACGCCGACACAGATGATTTCGATGCGACTTATTTAGTCCGTCATCAACTTAATGCAATGGAGCGGGAGATGGAAAGGTTCGCCTCCTTCCTCGCCCGTCGGAATGCGCTCGAGACTCATGCCCGGGTGCAGTTTAGGCTAGAGGACAAGCTCAACTTGCGGCAGCTTGCAGTCTTTGACCACGTATGTAAGGCAGACGTTGCCACCTTCACTCAGCAGGGTCACGCTCAGTTTCACGGTGTTTCACAGCCAACCGCGAGGAAGGATTTGGAGGCAATGGCTGCTTACGGATTGTTAAGTAGAGCGAAGGGGCGCCCAGTCGTTTACAAACCCACGCAGCGATTAATCAGTGCTGCAAAGGGCTTTCAATAAGCGGTTATTCATTGCTAATCCGTTTCTTGCGCACAAAGTTGCTGATCAATCGGAACACCGAAAGATCCAGTACTTCACGCGCGGCTTGGCCGCCTTTGCTCCAGTATTTTTCACTGCGGGAGTCGCGCCATTCTTCGTAATTCATGCCCATGTGATCGATGGCAAACGCCTGACGTTGCTCCGGTTTTTTCAACCACGGTGCATTGCCCAAACCCTGCTCTTCGAAGTGGTTGACCGAATCCAAAATGATGCCGTGACCTGCCGGGAACCACACCGCCAAGTTGCCTTCACCCCAGCGTTCGGCGCATTGCGCGCTGTCCACCAGTACTTCGCAACGTTCGGGGTCATTGACGCGAATCAAGTGCGCGCCGACCAACGAATAAATCGGCTGCACGCCATCGGGGAACACTTCTCTTAGGTAGGGGCTGTGTTCGTTGCATGGACTCGCCATCACCGTATCCATGACCTCGCCAGGCGCCGGGTGACGATCGACGACACCCGGATAAACGCGGTTAATCGTTTCCGACAGCGCCCAGCAGGAGCCCAGCAGATAACCGCCGGTGCGCACAAACCAACCGATGCGGTCCACGTCTTTGGCGTCAATTTCACCGGTGCAGTTGACGACAAAAACCGCGCTCGGATGCAACTCCGCTTCGATCAACTTGCCATAGGCGGTTTTGTCGTGCTGAATGGCCAGCGAGTCGAGCACGTGCTCGATATGATCGCCGCGGCTTTGGTAAACAAGCACGTCTTGATTTTTGAACAGGGTGGCGGTGCCATGTTCGTTCAAGCTAGCGTATCCATAAAGTTTGTTGCGCCGTTCCGCTTCGGCTGGATCGAACAATTGGTAAGACCGCTTGACCTGATCCCACCACTTGGTCCACGCTTCCACCGTCGGTTCAATTTGTTGATTGGCCAGCGCAGTTAAGTGTTGATGGGCAGCACGGCGCACGGTGGCGTCGGTGTCTTCCAAGCCGCTGATCAACGGCGGCACCGCTTCCTTCAAGTAGCATCGTGCCAAGCCCGACAAGGCAGCACCGCGCAGGCGCCAATCCTCGTGCTGAAGTAAATCGACCAATGGCTGAACCGCCTTCGGATCTTGGGTCATGCCCAACGAAACGGCAGCAACCACCGCAACCCACGGATCTTGATCCTTCAAGGCCGCGGTCAACGCCGCCGCCGACGGCGTCCCTTTTGCACCCAATGCAACCGCCGCATCTTCACGGACGCGACCGTTTTCATCCTTTTGCAAAACTCCAATCAGCGCCTCTACTCGGGTAGGGTGATTCGCTGGCATCATGTCGACCAAGCTGCGAATCGCAGCCGAACGTACCCGGCCTTCCGGGTCGGTACGCATCGATTCCACCAACGCTTTGACCGATTCTGGATGGGGGGGGATGCGCTTTTCTGTTTCCCCATCCCCCGATGCATCCTTGCCCGTTGCCGATCCACTGCCGCTCTTTCCACCGCTACCACCGCTACCACCGCCACCGCTGCCACCCAGAAAATCAAGCGCGCCACCAGTGGAAGCTGCCGACTTCGATCTCACTCTCAACTTCGCCAAGGCGTCAACCAAAGCGGCGCGCAAATTGCGGTGGCGGCTTTCACTGCTTTGCGCCAACAGTTGCAAGAACTGCGTGCGCGTTTTGCCTACCTCGAAAACATCCTGCTCGACGGCGGCGGTGAACAAACGAATGTAGTGGGGGGCAGCGCGGAGGGCGTCGGCTTGCTGTAGGCGTTCCAACAGGGAATCGAACAACTCCTCCCCATTTTCGTCGGCGATCAACAACGCCAGCGCCGCTGACCTCGCCCGCCGTTTTAAGACATCGCTATTGCGGTTGTCAAGCACCGACAGCACGCCTTCCAAGCAGCTCAAATCGCCGGATTTTGCCACCGCATCCAACGCCAATGCCGACGCCTCTACCCTGGGCAAATCATCGGGGCCGTCCAAAATCATGGCGAGCATTTCCGGCCGTTGCGCACCGCTCAACAAGATTAGCGCCGGAGCCGCAGCCGCCCGTGCGCCTTTCTCTTTGGACTTCCACAACTTTTGAAGCTGCTTCAATTCCGCTTGGCCATCTAACTGTGGCCAAAACGCCGTCGCCGCAACTGCGGCCGGAAAAGCGGTTTTGCCACCTATCTTTTTTGCCAGAGCTTCGAAACCCGCCTCGCCGTGAGCTTTCGCCAGCGATTCAGCCGCCACCCGCCGAATCCGCAGGGTGGGTCCAGCCAAGGCCAATTTGATCAAAGCCGAAACCGAGGATTTGCCTCCTACCTTGCCCAGGGCTGCCGCGGCGTGTTCCATCACTTCCCAATCTTTATCCTTTAACGCACCAACCAGCAGCTTTTCGGCTTTGTCATGACCAAGCTGCAATTCCACGATTGCCGCCAGCCGAGTTTCATAATCCTTGGACTTGATGTCCTTGACTGGATCCCCCTGAAGTGGAGCCAGCAGGCCGAGCACGAGTCCGAAAGCGGCGTAAAGCATGACAAGATTTTATCTTCCCTCATCGGTTGGGTTGCTAACTTAAGTTCCTCACTCGGGCATTGAAGTCGCCCCCCCCTCCCCAATTACCGATGTGAAATGATCTCCCTAATTCTTTCCCTCCCCTTTTTCCTAAGCACGACAACCCCGAATATCCACGTTCCGCACGACAACGCTCACGGTGTGGCCAGTGTGTTGTTGCCGAACGGCCAGGTGGAAACTATTATCGCCACCCAGCGCGAGTGTCGCGTTTTGCGTACGCGAGACGATGGTTTGTCGTGGCAACCCGTCGCCGGTGCGGGCCTTGAACTCGGCCGCCCCGACGTCGTTATTTGGGATACCCATCGATCAACGTCACGGTTTTTGATCGGTACCGATATCGGCATTTGGAGTTACACGCCGACCACCGGCGAAGTCGAGCCGCTCAACGACGGCTTGCCGCAAGATCCAGGAAGTCGTTGGGCGTGCCAAATGACAACATCGGCGCTCAAACCTGGACCGTGCATCCGCAATTTGATCAAGCCGCCGTCGACCCCGATGACCGCTTGATCTCAGCATTGACCTTCGCCCATGACTTTGAGCAAACCGGTCATTTGGTCTTGGCAACTTCACGACCCAATGCCGCCAACTTTAGTGGCGATGAAGGTGTGCTGTGGCAGTCCTCTGATTTTGGCTACACCTTTACCCCGGTGTACCAGGTGCACTCTTCGATTCGAACGTTGACCGCAACTCCAGTCGGCCCTAGTGGCCAAAGTTGGCTGCTTGCTTCGGTGCTAGAGCACCCGCACTTTCCTTCGCTAAGTCAAAGCATTGGACTTTTGCGCAGCGCTGATGGGGGAGCCTCTTGGAGTGATTCTGGCAACGCCCAAGATTTTGCTATGGAAGGGGACTCCGCCGAAACGGTGAAACATGGTCGGGCGTTGATT
>CAZMDZ010000074.1:9772-13103 GCA_964565175.1 uncultured Planctomycetales bacterium | reverse complement strand
GCCTTGACGATATCACCGAACTCGCGTCTCAGCGCGTTGTAGCCCCAGTTGCCGTTCATGGTCATGCAAGTTTCCCAATCCACCCCCGGCAATCCAGTGGCTGGAATTTCCTGCTCCGGCGTGCCAAAGTCACCCGCAAAGTCCGGCCCCGACGTCATCCCGGCCATGCCACCGCGACCCTTATCGACGCGGTTATTGACGATCACATCCGGTTGCAGCGCGCGGCACAAATCGTAAAGCTCCTGGCCGTATTCATGATTCCAAGTGCCCTCCCATTCGCCATCAAACCACATCACGCCAATCGGGCCATAGTTGGTCAGCAGCTCGGTCACCTGCGCGCGCATGAAATCAACATAGCGAGCAAAGTTGGCGTCGCCCGCTGGACGGTCGGCGCGCTCCCAATCGCGGCGCGGCAGATAATCTGGGTGGTTCCAATCCATGATCGAGTGGTACCAACACATGCGTAAACCATGGCGTTTACAGGCATCCGCCAACTCCTTCATGATGTCGCGTTGATACGGCGTCGCCATCACGTCGTAATCGCTGACCGCCGAATCGTACAACGCAAAACCGTCATGATGTTTCGAGGTAATGACGATGTATTTCATGCCCGCCGCCTTCGCTGCCAATGCCCATTCATCGGCGTCAAACTTGACCGGGTTGAAGTCGTTCAAAAACTTCTCGTAGGTCGGCACTGGGATCTGCGCAGTGTGCTGAATCCACTCGCCGTGATGAGTTTTGCTGTCCCACTCACCAGCCGGGACCGCATACAAGCCCCAGTGAATGAACAAACCAAAACGCGCTTCCCGCCACCACTCCATGCGCTGATCAAACTGGGCTTTGCTCTCTTTCACCGGCGGTTGCGGCGTGGCGTTTTGGCTGCACGAAGCAACAAAAGGGAGCATCAAAGCGAGTAGGAGGCAAGCATTGCGCATGACGTCAATGCTAGCAGTCCTTCGACTCCAAGTTGCTCAACTTTGCCCGATGTCACCCCCTCCAACGAGGTTATTTCGGCAGCACTACATCGACGCGCCGCGATGGAGGCTGCACCACCAAATCCACAACTTTGCCGTCGACGACGCCACCGGTCAACGTGGTTTGGAACGGCGCGTGCAGTTTAAATTCAGCGTCCCATTCCCGCGGCCACGCCGGCAGCAGGAAAATCTTGCGGCCATCGGTTTGCATCAGCATGACTTGCAAGGTGCGCATCAGAACTCCACCGTGATCCTGGTCCGGAATCCAGTCGTAATTCGGTCCCCAAAATACTGGGAACCGCGACCCTTTGTGCTTGTTCCGCGCCCGACTGATCAAGTTATCCCGTGCCTGCTCGGTCAGCCCCAAGTATGCCATAAACAAATCATCCTGACGCCACCCCGACGCGCCGCGATCCCAGCGATTCTCCAGCGCTCGAATGCCCAACTCAACTTGCGGCTTTTCAAAACTGATTAATCGGAACGGATGCACCGCGTACAGCTCCGGGTTTTCGACATTGCTCTTTTGTTCGAAGCGTTCCGCTGGCGCCAGCAGTTCTTTTCCATCCTTGCGCCAAACCGGCAACGGCGGCGTGATGTCTTTGATCTCTTTCCAGAACTTGCGCTCTTCGGCCGTGCTCCATTTGGCTTCGTAAGTCATCAGCCGCGACGTCACCGCGTGCAAGCCCGCGACTTCAGGCATCGGGTTGGTGCAATCCCACCAGGTTTCCAGCGCTTGGGATGGCGTCATCACCAGATGGCCGTTTTCATTCAGCGGTGAATGCTGCTGGAAAAACAGCAACACCTGGTGCGCTGTAGGAATCACCCACTTTTGGAAGTAATCCCAGTCCTCGGTGTGCTCGACGTAATCCAGCATCATCCACACCAACTCCAATCCGGCCACCCATTCCCATTTATGCCAAGGACTTTCCTGCAACTTGTCCTCGCGCTCGGCAAAAGGTGTCCACCCATAAGTTGCGGTAAAAGTTGGACCCCAGAAGTACATGCATTCTGGAATGAAAGCGCCGCCGTGACCGGTGTACTGCATAGTGCGGAATTGATGCAGCGGCATCAACTCCTCGGCGTACATGCGGAATAACGGCCGCATCATTTCGAAATCGCCGCTGGTGCACATCGACAGATAAGGCAGCCGCGTATTCTGCCACCAATAGCCCGGCCCCCACCGACGATAATCTGCACCACCAAATTTGCCTTCATGCGGAACCGTGAAAATCGAACCGTTGAATTTAATTGGGTATTTGCCGCGTCCGGCACAAGCATCCACCCAACGCTGCAGCGCATAAGCACGGCCGATGACTTCCGTATTGCTTAACTCATCTACGTCGCTACTGGCAATCACTTCACCATTGATCAAGATACTCAACTGCCCCGTCTTCGGGTCCATGCGCGCACCCACATCGGTGGCTACGCCAACTGGCAGCACGTTCGGCACTTGAAGCATTCGTTTGCCAACAATCAGCCGCAAACTATTTCCTGGATAGGTGTCGAACAAAAACCCGTCCGAACCCCCTGGAGTGACTTTGTCGACGATCCGCCCACCACCGGCAGCTTGTTCTTTCGCCGTTACCGTGGCGGCAATTTTCAAACCCGGCGCCAGGCTCCACTTGACCTCGTCAATCGAACCCTGGAAGACATTGGCCCCGTGTTGGTCCTCGCCGATTTTTAAAGAGTAATCATTTTCCGGAATCAACCAGACTGCCGTTTCGGAGTCTCGGTTTGCTTTCAAGTGAATCCAACTGCGCTGCCAAAATTGATGCCACCAATTTTGATGGCGCCCGCGTGATTTCTCCAATCCACCTTCTCGACTTGAGCCAATCTTCTGATCCGCACTCTCCATCCAACTCTGCCAGTTGAGATGGCGCCCCGCACTGACGCCGATGCAAAACTGATGATGAGTCGCTGGTGCAGTCATCAACGAGGAGTCGGAAATCGAAGTGGCTGGCCTGCCCTTTCCACTCCAACCAACCGCCAGGGCGCCGAAAATTCGACCCGCAAGTGGATCAGGCCTTTGGTCGAGATACTCCTTGAGCCCCTGCATTGCGGCGATCCTTGCCGGTCCATTGGAACCGTTGTTCTGGTGGTACCAAGCGATCGACGGCTCTAACCCTGGCACCATCCGATCCGGTTGCACAAGGACCTCTTCATGCAAACGATTGGGCTTGGATCGATCCTCCAATAGATCACTAACCTCCGCCGCGGGATAAGGAGTTGCTTCCGTCCGCCACAAGTCCGCGGTGGCGGTAACGCTGCGCGGCAATTCACTCACTACGGTGAGGTTGATTGCATTGTGATCCGCGTCCACCCACAAGTGAAGCTCCGCCGCAAGCTCTCCTTCGCCG
>CAZMDZ010000074.1:0-9762 GCA_964565175.1 uncultured Planctomycetales bacterium | reverse complement strand
CCGCAACGCACGACGTATTCGCCGTTCCATAAATCCAAGCGTTGCTCCTGAACCGATCCAAACGCCGGTTCGGCGGTGACCTTGATGCCGCCAATCTTTAACAGTCTCCCGTTCTCACTCCAAGCGTCGGTCTTGCTGATGTAAAACCGCAATCCGCCATCATCCTCGGTCCAAACATTCACTCCGACGTCACCATTGCCAAGCGGCATCGATTCATGCGACCCGGCGCTAGCGTTCTCCCAAACGACGTCGTACTGAGATGGATTTGCATTTTGATCCGTCACGCTTTGTGCGCATGGATCAATCAACAATGGAGCGAGGAGGGTCAGAGCAAGGGGGGAAACCATGGTGTGCCGCAGGCCAGCACGGGCCATCCATGCTTGGGCTGCCTGAGCAGAATAGCACTCAGCTGCTTAGGCGCGTTGGCCGTGGCGCAAAAATCGATTCATGATGCGCGCAAGTTCGGCGCGGTCGATGGGCTTGGTCAAATAATCATCCATGCCCGCATCGATGCAACGTTCTCGGTCACCCGCCATCGCGTTCGCAGTCATCGCCACAATCAAGGTGTGCTGCCCCTCCGTTTCCCGCCGACGCAAATCGCGCGTCGCTTCAAAGCCATCCATTTCGGGCATTTGGCAATCCATCAGCACCAAGTCGTAGGCGGATTGCTCCAACATCTCTAGCGCAATTAAACCGTTCTCCGCCCAATCAACCTCCACCCCAAACGGCTTCAAATAACCTTTGGCCACCCGGGCGTTGATGGCGTTGTCTTCCGCCAGCAAAATGGTTCTGCCATTCAAGTTTGCCGAGCCACCTTCTTCAGTCGATGCCTCGCCTTCGCTACTGAGCTGAGCATTCATCGCCGTGCCGCCCACTGCACCGCGATCCTCGACGCCCGTCCGCCAAGCAATTGCAACCGCCTCTCGCACCCGCCCGGCTTTCACCGGTCGAGCCAACCGCTGCACTCCACTGACCGACTTCGCCGCTTGCATCGAGGCTGCATTGAGTGAATGACACAAAACCATTGCCGCCTTTTGCTCACGGCAATATTCCAGCCACTTCCGCAGCGCCACCTCGCCCAACTCTAATGAGAAAATCAGCACGTCGGGTTTGTCGGTAACGATGACGGCGCCAACTGCCTTGCATGCTTGCACCGCGGCAAAATGATTGGATTCATGGCTTTCTTCCACCTGCACCCGGCAGCCGAGCAAAGAACGGTCGCTTTCACTCTGCACAATCTTCATCGGAATCGAAATCAAAAACTCGGATCCGACGTCCGGTTTACTGGTGACGGTTAACTGACCGCCCATGGCAATGGCAATCTTCTTTGAAATCGCCAAGCCCAAGCCTGTGCCGCCGAAGCGCCGGGTTGTGGACGAATCCTCTTGAGTGAATTCGTCAAAGATTGCATCCAATCGATCGGGTTGAATGCCAATGCCGGTGTCTTTGACCGAAAGATGCATACGCTGCGATTCCGGAATCCAGCGCGCTTTGACTAGCACTTCACCGTCGGCGGTGAATTTGATCGCGTTGCCTGCCAAGTTGAGCAAGACCTGCCGCAACCGAGCGGGGTCGCCCTCGAACATCTGCGGTGCTCCAGCTTCGACGACGGCGTTCCAAGCTAAATGTGCTTCTTCTGCCTTAGCCGCCAATGCGTCGGCGACTCCGTCGAGCAGTTCTTCTAAACAGAACTCACGCAGCTCAAGGTCAAACCTTTCCGCCTCGATCTTCGACAGATCGAGAATGTCGTTGATAATGCTCAACAACGCATTGCCACTAGAGTGAATCATGCCTAGCGCTTCCGCCTGCTCCTCGCTCAACTCAGTTTCCTGCACCAACTCAGCCATGCCCAGGATGCCGTTCATGGGCGTGCGAATTTCGTGGCTCATATTCGCCAAGAAAATGCTTTTTGCTCGATTCGCATCTTCGGCGGAACGGCGTGCGTTGACCAAGCCGGCCTGCGCTTTGATCAAGGCAGTGCCAGCAACCCAGGACAGCACGAACAAAATGCCCAGCGCCATCAGGTTGCAAATACTGGCCAGGCGCGCCGCCGAATCCAGTGCCGACACGTCCTTCCAACTGCCAATCTTGGCGTGGGCGATCGTCAGCCCAATCAGAACCACCCCAACCAAAGAGGTGGAGATTTTCAGACCCTTCAAGCCGAACATGACCCCCGCGAAGAGGGGCAAAACGAAGAGCAGGGTCATGCCGCCACTGAGCGAGCCGCCGGTGATCAAAACCGTGGCCACGGCAAAGAGGAAGAACAAGCCGACGAAGAGCGCCGACCACAACATAATCCGCTTGTTATTCCGGACGTCGCGCAGTACCATCATTGCGCAAAGGAAGCCGGTTCCAGCAAGGGCGAACAGACCCCAACGGCTGTAAATATAGCTGGACAAACACAGTATGGGCGTTACTGCAACCACCACCCAAAGCGCAAAACGCAAAATCTTGGCCCGATGATGCTCAATGACTTGTGCCCCCTGCTCGGCAACATCGTCTCCGAGAGCACCACTTCGGAAATAGGGTGCATCGAAGAAACGGAAAAGCTTGGCTAAAAGCACTAGGGTGGCGCCGCTTGGCGGCCCCAAAAAAGTAGAGATCCCTCTCTTTTTCGGGTAATTCGCTGCTTTTCTAAAACTTCGTCGCCAGTGGCAAGAGCAGGCAATTCAGCCCAACCCATGCACATGGGTTGGGGCTAAACCGCTTTTGCTTCTACCACATGCGTTGGATGCCACCTTCGAGCGTGAACGGCCGTTCCAACCGCCTACCCTGTTCGCCAATCACCCAAAAAAGACGGTTCGAAGGCAGCCCGTCAAAGCGCACCGGCTGAGCACCGGCGGTCTTTTTGCCCAAACTCTGCCAGCTGCCTTGCCAGACCAACAATTCATACTGCTGACCGGCCTTGACTTGAATGGCAGGGATCGGTCTTAGCGTGTCATCGTCTCCGGTTTCCGGCTTAGTGGTGGTGATCTCGATGGATTGCCCACCATTGACAGCGCCGTCCAAAGAATGGACCGTTCCATCGGCGGAAATCGTCAACGGCGCCGCTGCAGGAATCAACTGATCGCCGCCGTTGAACACACAAAGAAAAGCCAAAGTGCT
Source organism: uncultured Planctomycetales bacterium (assembly GCA_964565175.1). Lineage (GTDB taxonomy): Bacteria > Planctomycetota > UBA1135 > UBA1135 > UBA1135 > JACNIZ01. The sequence goes on along the minus strand of CAZMDZ010000074.1, from coordinate 6,657 downwards.
GCCGCTCGGCGCCGACGTCGTCAGTTCCACGCTGACGTCAGTGGTTTCGAAGTATTGATCGGTGACGTCGATGTAGTGGCGACGCGCAAGCCATCGCGGCACTTTTTCACCAGGCCCTGCTTGGTCGATCCAGCAATCTTTCTGCCGCGCATAGGTCTTGCGATAAACCTTGGCAGCAACGTTATGAATCGCTGCGTTACCGCGACCATCCGGTCCAAGCACCGCGTTCCATGCATGGTTGTTGTCGCGATTCGCCCAAGCCGGTGTGTAATCCGACGCCACCGCAATCGCGTTGGCGCGGTTCGCGAAACTGATCATGTTCGAAATATCCTCGCAGCGACCGGTGCCGCTCTCCAACATTTCGCTGTAGCCTTGGTCGGTCGGGTGCAAGTAGTACAAATCCCAGAACCGCACCATTTTGTGCACTTCGCCACTAATCTTGCCCGACGCCTCGCCAGCATTCTTGGGGTCCTTGAGTTCGGCTTCAAGGTTGGCAAACTTATCCATCAATGGCTTGCGCCATGCATCGAGTGGTTCGTCGCTGCAGCGATAGGGAAGAATGTGTTCACAGAACGCCTCGAAGTTCAGCTCCTTGGCCCATGGCTTGGTTCGCCACGCCTCGAAGGCAAGTTCGGTGTTTTCAATCAAGAACTCGGCGCTCATTGTTTGGAAGTCGAGCACGCCGTCAACCTTGCCGTAGTTCAAGTCGCCATGCTCTTTCTCTAAGGCATCAAATGCCTTTTCCGCAGCCTTTAGGTTCGGGTAATCCAAGGCCTCAAAAGGAATTTCTACCCCGGCCTCAGTCTTAAATCCAAGCCGAGCGTAACCACGACCGGGCATGTTCTGGATCAAGAACTCAACTGCCGCCAGCTTCTGCGCCTCTCCTTGATCGCGAAAGTAGTGCAATGCTTGCTCCAGTTCCGGCCGCGCTTCGCCAGACTCAGACAGCGCGCCTTCGGTTTCACCGCTCCAATCTGCCGACCGGCCGTATACCTTGATCGAACGCAAATGAAGGGGCTGCTTCTCTCCATCGTTGTTGGTTTCTAGCTTCAGGTAACGCCCTGACGCCGAGGCTGGCAAAGCGAATTGCCAATCATCCTGCTGTTGCTTCGCCTGCCACACTTGCTGCCAGTTTTTTCCATCGCACGAGATTGACAAGCTCAAGCCTTTGCTGCGCGAGTGATAACCAGAGCGATTGCCAATCTCCATTCCGACGAGGCGATGCACCGCCCCAAGATCTACTTCAACCCAAGGGTTGCTTTCCAAATTCGTGTGGAAAGCATACTCCGGGTTGGCCGCCCCGGGGTTGAGCAACAAAGAGTGATCCTTCGGCCGATCCCACTGCGACGTCGAGCTGGTGCGGAAGCTTGCCGCCTTTGAAATCCAACCGCCGCCGCCACTGTTTGCCAAAAACGCGGGCATTGCCCCGCCTGCCTCGGCTAATTGATTCACATTTTCCGCCACCGTCAATTCAATGATGGTGTCGACGTCATCGTGGAAACGTTTTGGCAGGTTGAGCAAAAGCGCACCGCCCTCCAACTGCTTCCACTCCACCATTTGGTCATTGGTCGCTGGATGACTCACCAAATTGACCGGCGCCCGGTCACTGTCGTTTCGCAAGCGCGCGCCCACAATTTCCTGACCGAAAGCGGGCAAGTTGAGACTTTCGCCATCCCACTCCAACACATGCAACCAAATCTTGTTGCCACGAGTGGTCGCTCCACCCCAGCGTGCGGTTTGCCATGGACCGCCACGCGTGCCGTAAACGGTGTCGCCGTTTTGTTGCATCCACTCGCCAATCTCACGCAAGCGCTGAGCATGGAAAGAATCAATGCTGCCATCGGCTAACGGCCCAATGTTGAACAAAAAGTTGCCGTCGCCAGCGGCGCAGCGCACCAAGGATTGCACGCATTGACGCAGCGACTTCGCCGGATCATTGGGTTTCCACGCCCATTGAGTGGCGATGGTCATGCAAGTTTCCCAAGGCCGATCGACTTGGAAATGGCCAATCTTTTGCTCGGGCGTGTCGAAGTCGCCAGGGTTGTTGCCATCCTGATAAGCGGTGCGACCCTTACCGATCCGATTGTTGAAGATTAGGTCTGCGTCTAACGCATTCAGGTGAGCGGCCAAGTCGTCGCCCAGCTCTTTGGTCCATGGTTTTTCCCACTCGCCATCGAACCAAATCATTCCCGGGTCATAGTTGTCAATTAATTCGGCAAGCTGACCTTTTAGGTAGTGCACATAATTGTCCATGTTCGGTTTGACGCCAGACAGCGGCACGCCCGGCCCACCAAATTTCATATTCTGCGGCGTGTAATGCGGGTGCCACCAATCCAAAATGGAGTAGTAAGCGCAAAAGCGAATGCCGCGCTTCTCACAGGCTGCAGCCAACTCGCCAACGATGTCCCGCTGGAACGGACTGGAAGCCACGTCGTACTTGGTCAGTTCCGAATCCCACAAACAAAAGCCGTCGTGATGTTTGGTGGTCAGCACCAAATACTTCATCCCGGAGTCGGCGGCCAACTGCGCCCAGGCGTCGGCGTCGAATTGGACTGGGTTCCATTTCTTGTAAAGGTTGTCGTACTTTTCCCGTGGCGTTTTGGTGCCGCGCGACCAACCGATCTCGTGACCGGTCAAAGCAACAGGACCCCAGTGAATGAACATGCCGTAGCGTGCCTCGGTGAACCATTGCACGCGTTCTTCAATCGCGGGGTAGTCACCTTGCGGAGCGACGGCAGGCTGCAAGGCAGCGGTGAGCAACAGCAGAGAGGCAATCATTTCTTCAATCGGGCTACGCGGACTACGGTGTTGGTGCCGTAAGGGTATTTGGTGGCATGCAGATTCAGGCGGCCATCTTCGCCGCGTTCAAGCTTCAGCTTTTCGCCGTTGTCCATCCATTCGGCAGACTTCCATTCTTCGGGCAAGCCAGCGAATGGGCGCGGTCCAGCGCCGCGAGATTTGGCGTGGGCACGAGTGTCGGCAGTAAGCGTGAGGTCGTGCACATAAAGGAAGGCTTCGTCGCCATGGCGCAAACCAAAGTCACGCTGCTCTCCTTGGATGCCGCCAGCCAAACCGTTATAAAGAGCGCCATCGGTGCCGCCGTGCATTTGAATCCAATCCCCTACCCGGTTCAGCAACGCCGTTTCGTATTCAGGAACCGCGCCGGTCGCGGTTGGACCGATGTTCATCAACAAGTTTGCTCCTGCACGCCGGCAGCCGCAAAATTCTTCAATCACGTGCGCCGGAGATAAATAATTAAAATCCTTTTCGGCAATGCCCCAGTGAAAATTCAAAGTGTGACACATTTCACCCGCCACATACTTCGGGTGACCGCTTCGGTCGACGGGCTCCGGTCGGCCGCGCTCAAAAGTTGTGCTGTCAATTTCAGGGTGGCCGATCTTGCCGCCCGCGCCAAGACCGGTGTTATTAATGATCAACGCTTGCGGCTGCAACTCGCGGACCATGCCGTAAAGCTTGTCCTCTTGCCAATCCGCATCCTTGCGACTCCAATTTCCATCAAACCAAAAACCGCCTATCGATCCATACTCGGTACACAACAACTTGACCGACTCGCGCAGGTACTGCTGATAAGCCTCCCAATCATTGTTGAATCGCTCATCTGTCCAGTCCAGGGTTGTGCAATAAAGCATCGGCACGATGCCCTCCTCGCGGCAACCCTCGGTGAAGTCGGCAATCAAATCACGCTTGGCCGGAGTATTGGTCACGTCCCACTTGGATAAACCGCGCGTATCGTAAAGACTAAAGCCTTCATGATGCCGACTGGTATGGGTGATGTACTTCATCCCCGCGCGCTTCGCCAATCGCGCCAGTTCACGGCCATTGAAGTCCTTGGCGGTGAAGGTTTTCATCAGCTTGGAGTATTCCTCTTTGCCGATGCCATGCATATTCATGGTCCATTCCCCTTGCGCCAATTGCGAGTACAAGCCCCAATGCACAAACATGCCAAAGGCCATCTTTTCGAATTCCGCAACTCGCTTGGATGGCGTCGGCACTACGCCTTGTTGCGGCTCTTGGCCAGTTGCTGGAGTAAGTTCCGCTGGCGGCTCCATCAGTTGCCACCGCCCATTGCGAGGCGAGAGCATGCCGTTCTCGGGAAGGAGGAAGCCGGCACTTGCGAGACCGGCACCAAGGAACTGTCGACGACTGGGGTCCATTGCGCTCCCAGATTACGTTTTTTGATTCGCCTTGGGGGCCAGAATCTGTGGAAGCGGAAAGCATCTCTCCGTTCTCAAGCTTTGCGGAAATAGAAAGCTTCTCTCCTCGCTCAAACTCTTTGACCGCGATTCGTTCACTGATAAACATCTCGCCCCCATAAAACAAGATTGCACTACCATCTGGTTCGCCGTCCGCCCAGGGCAGAAAAAGGTGGGCTTCTTGATTAGAAAAGGTGGCAAGTAGGCAAGAGACGTCCGAATCGCTGAGAATGCCTCGGTCCATCCGCACGTCTTCGACGGTGTGCACTTCATCGCCCAGAGTGATGGAACCGCAACCAGCATTCGTTGCCAGCGCGTCGCCCGTAAAACCGGTGCTGCTAGGGTGAGAACCGCAAGCCGAAAGAGCGGCGAAAAGTAGGGCGAGGATTCGAAGGGTCATGGTGGCGGCGAAGGAATTGCTTGCTAGGCTAGCAACATGCCGCTCGGTCCCTCCAAAGCTTTCCGCGTTGTTCAACATTGGGCGATGCTGATGTTTTGCATCTTCTTGCCCTTCACTCTGGCAGATGCGAAGGCACAGCAACCCACCGCTTCTTCGCCTACTCCGCCAGTCAAAGTGGCCTGCGTTGGCGATTCCATCACTCATGGAAGCAAGCTGATGCGTGACGAAGGCACAACCTACCCGGACATGCTCGGCCATCAACTGGGCGCGGCTTTTGAGGTGCGCAACTTTGGCGTCAGCGGCGCGACCATGCTGCGCCAAGGCAATAAGCCATGGCTGCAGACCAAGCTCGCTACACCCGCCCTGGATTGGAAGCCCGATGTGGTGGTGATTCAGCTAGGCACCAATGATTCCAAACTCGCCAACTGGGGAAATCACGGCGCCGCCTTTGCCGACGACACCCTGTTTTTGATCGAGCAATTCCGCAAGTCCAACCCCGACGCCCGCATTCTCCTGTGCACGCCCCTGCCAAGTTGGACTGACGGCAAGGGCATTCACGGTCAACGCATCGCCGAGGAAATTGTTCCGGTGGTCCGCCAAGTCGCCTCGCAGCAAGGGTTGGAACTCATTGATCTGCAAACTCGCTTCCAAGATAACCGCGGATGGTTCCAGGATGGCGTACACCCCAATCCACATGGCGCGCTGGCGGTGGCCCGACGGATTGCGGAGAGCGTCGGCGCGGCGATGGACGCGGAGTTCAGCCTCAAGAATATGCTGGCTTTGCACAGCATGGTGCAACGGCGCGGTGACTTTCACGGTTTTGAAACGCTGGAGTTCAAGTGGGCTGGAGCTGCTTGCAAAGTCGTCATGCCGCGAGTGACGGCAGCTGGCCGACCGTGGGTTTGGCGCGCGCGTTTTTGGGGGCATGAGCCGCAGTTTGATCGCGCCATGCTTGAGCGCGGCTGGCACGTGGTTTACTGCGATGTTGCTGGCTTGCTAGGCGGCCCCGAGGCGATGAAGCGATGGGGCAGTCTTTATGAATTACTTCACAAAAGCGGTCTTAGCGCCAAGCCGTTTTTGGAGGGCATGAGCCGCGGTGGTTTGCCGATTTATCAATGGGCGAAGCAATTCCCGCAGCGCACGTTGGGCATTTACGCCGACAACCCCGTGGTGGATCCGCAGTCATGGTCCGGTAGTCGCGACCATGCGCATACCCGCGGAGCAACTTTCGGCTTGCAGAGTGCCGAAGCCAAGCAAGCCTGGCAGCAGATGGCGTCGGCGGGGATTCCTTTGTTGCATGTGGTCGGGGAAGCCGATTCGGTGGTTCCAGTAGAAGCAAACACCAATGTTCTGGAACGTTTGTATTTGCAGGCTGGCGGTTCGATCAAAGTGATTCGCAAACCTGGATTGGATCACCATCCGCATAGCTTGCCGAACCCGCAGCCGATTGTGGACTTTGCTTTGCAGGCGGCTGGCTTGCGCATCAACCCGTGCGTGATTGCTCAACCCAGCGTCGAGTGGCGCGGCAATCCGGCAGGTTGGGGCGGCGGCACTTGGGGAAATCAGCATCGCGCAATCAATCAGCTGGGGAAGGATAACCCTAACTTAGATGTGATCTTTTTCGGCGACTCGATCACCCAAAGCTGGACCGGTTCAGCCCAGCGCGCCGGCCAGATGGACGGCAAACGCACTTTCGATCAGTATTACGGCAAACGTCAGGCTGCCAGTTTTGGTTTATCCGGCGATCGAACCGAGCATTTGTTATGGCGCATTCGCAACGGTAACTTCGACGCCATTGATCCGCGGGTGATTGTGTTGATGATTGGGGTCAACAACATCAACGCTGGCGATGATGGTCATCAGGTGGCGACGGGGATTCATGCAGTGGTTGAGGAATTGCGGCAGCGCGAACCTCAAGCCGAGGTTGTGCTTCTAGGGTGCTTTCCCACAAATCGAGCCGGGAGTTGGGAGCGCCAGCAAAGTGAGATTGTGCATGTTGAAATTGCCGAGTTAGGCCAGCGCGAAATGGTTCACTACTTGGAT
>CAZMDZ010000073.1:11400-13127 GCA_964565175.1 uncultured Planctomycetales bacterium | reverse complement strand
AAACGCTCGTCGCCTAGTTTGCTGGCCAGATACTCGGCGATATCCACGCGCACGTCGACGCCGATCATATCGGTCAGCTTCAGCGGCCCCATCGGGTGGCGGTAGCCCAGTTCCATCGCGGTATCGATATCAGCTGGCGACGCCACGCCTTCTTCGACCATGCGGATGGCTTCCAGTGCCAGTCCCACGCCCAGTCGACTGGAGGCAAATCCCGGTGAGTCCTTGACGATGATCGGGCTCTTGCCCCACTGCAAGGCCAACTCCTTGCAAGTGGCAATCACGCCAGCATCGGTTTTTGGCCCGTGCACGATTTCCAGCAGCGGCATCAATGGCGGTGGATTGAAAAAGTGCAGACCCAAAAAGCGTTCGGGGTGCGGGTCGGCTTCGGCCAGGGCGGCGATCGAAATCGACGAGGTGTTGCTGGCAACAATCGCTTCGGCGTCGACGAGCTCGGCCACCTGAAGGAAGATTTTTTTCTTCAACTCCAGCTTCTCGGGAGCGGCTTCAATCACCAAATCACTGCCCTCCAAGCAAGCAGTCAGATCGGCACTGGCGGTTAGGCGGTCCAATGTTGCCGCCATCTCGCTGGCTTGAACCTTGCCGCGCTCAACGCCTTTGGCCAACATCCGTTCGATGCTGGAGTAGCCCTTTTGAACCGCTTCGTCGTTGATGTCGTACAACCGAGTGGTCAAGCCAGCCTGAGCCAGCACCTGCGCAATGCCAGCGCCCATTGCGCCAGCGCCGAGGACGGTGGCGGTTCGAATTTGTTCTGCAGTTCGCATGAGACCAAAAAGGGAAAGGCGCGCCGCGGAGTGCAGCGCGCCCATTATGCCTGGGGCATGCCTGAAAAATCAGGCGCCCCTGTTCTTAGGACTAGTTGCGGCGAATCCAACGCAACATTTCCAGCAGCCGTGGCGGCTGACCGGTGCGCAAGATGCCGGCGCGGAAAATCCGACCGCACAGCCAAAGCACAACGATGATCGACACAATCATCAAAATCGATGTGCCGTATAAATCGAAGGCCGGTGGATCGGCGGCGGCGCGGTTCATCATCACAAATGGCGTGTAGATTGGAATCCACGACAAAATCGTCGCCAAAGTTCCGTGCGGATCCTTGGGGATGAAGGCCATCGTCAAAATGGGCACGATCATGATCATCATCACCGGTCCCATGAAGTTCTGCGCTTCTTTGATGGTGTTACAGATCGAGCCGATGGCAAGGAAGATGCCAGCGTAGATGAAGTAACCGCCAAGGAAGTAGAAGATGAATGCAGGCAGCAGGGTGCCGTCGAAAATGACGTCGATCAAACTGGTGATCATGGTCGCTTCCGGCGAACTCCAGTAGAACAGCAATCCCGCCGCCGAGGCTAACCAACACAGAAGAATGGTGATGCCAATCGCCGCGATGCCAAGTAGCTTGCCAGCCATCAGTTCCCATGCGGTCACCGACGACAGCAGCACCTCGATGATGCGGTTCGACTTCTCCTCAATCGTGTTGTTCAACAACATCGACGCCACTTGCATGATGCTGATCCAAAGGATGTAAACAAATCCAATCGGTGCGTTTTCACGCAACACATCGGCTTGGCTGACTTCCTCTTCGCCGACGGCTTTATCCGGATCGAGCTTCTTCATCTCGATCTTCATCTTCTGCACTTCGGCCACCAAACTCGCATCCATGCCACGTGCCACCAGTTGGCGTTGACGCAATTCACGGTCAATGGTTG
>CAZMDZ010000073.1:0-11390 GCA_964565175.1 uncultured Planctomycetales bacterium | reverse complement strand
TGAACTCAAAATCGACGACAGGTCGGTGTCGGCGAGATTGGTACTCCAGTATTGAACGGCCGGCGGTCCAACCACCGCGCCAGTTAAGTCAGAAATCAAGCCACCACTCTCTTCGCCTTCAACCGCGAACGGCCTTTCGACGTTATCAGGGATGATCACCAGAGCAAACAAATCAACGGTGCGACCATTGACCTCCAACGGCTTCTCAGATTTCAAGTATGGCTTCAGAAATTCAGCGATCTCCTTCGTACTCGCCGATTCTTCGATTCCGTCGGGCAACGGCACCCGCTCGAACATGCGACGTGGCACCTCAAAATCGCCAGCATCCTCCTTCAACTTCGGCCGCACCGTGGCAATTAAATCGTCGAAGCCTCCGGGCTCAAGCGCGCGCTCAAGTTCCCCCGGATTGTTGGCGATGAATGCTTCGAGGAATTGCTCCGCATCGAAGTCCTTCATGTCCATCGGCGGCATGTTTTCGTAATCGATGGTTACCGCAGTCTGGTGCTCTTCCTTGAGATTCTTTTGCACCCAACTTTGGTAATCACGAAATGCCTTGGCGGCATAACGCAGATCCATTCGTTCATCAAGCCTTTCGCCAAAGGGTCCGGCCTTATCGACGACGATGTAATGGCGCGTCGGCGTGGCGTCTTCGGCCAACCACTTGGTGACGAAAATGACGCCAACCAACATGATCGGAAAGATCAAAATGCCGATCCAGAAGCCTTTGGTACGCGCGTTTTCGGCGTACTCTCGGCTGGCAACTAGCATGGTATTTCTCATCGCTTCTGCGCCTCCCGGGCTTCATCGCCCACCAGTTGCACAAAGACATCGTGCAGAGTCGGTTCGTGGTGATCAAAAGCGGTCAAGGTGATGCCGCGTTCAAAACATGCTTGCAACAAGCCTTGCGGATCGGCGCCGTCGGCGATGCCGAGTTCCCAACCGTTGGCGCGTTCGTCGTCCATCGAACGGGTCACCGACAGCACTCCAGGCAATTGTTGGAGCTGATCCTTTTCAGCGACGGCGTTGATCCGGACTCGGTTCGGAATGGTCCGCTGCGCTTCCGGAATAGTGCCGTCGAATATCTTCTGTCCCTTGGCAATCAGCAAAATGCGATCGCAAATCCGTTCGGCGTGCGCCATCACGTGGGTGGAGAAAATAATCGTCGAGCCTTCAGCCGCCAAATCGCGGATGACGTCTTCCATCACCTGCTGGTTGACCGGGTCTAACCCCGAAAACGGTTCGTCCAAAACGACAAACTCAGGCTTGTGCGCGATCGACGCCAACACCTGAACTTTTTGGCCCATGCCTTTGGACAACGCCTCAATCTTTGATTGAGTAAAGTCCTTCAAGCCGTAACGTTCGAGCAACTCAAACGCGCGCCGCTTGGCTTCCTTGCGCCCGACTCCTTTGAGCCCAGCAAAGTAGGCGATAATCGCCCACGCCTTCATCTTCTTATACAACCCCTTTTCCTCGGGCAAGTAGCCGATGCGATCCCGCACCTTCAACGCCGAGTCTTGACCCAACACCGAGATGGTGCCGCTGGTCGGTTGCACGATGTCAAGAATCATGCGAATGGTCGTCGTTTTACCGGCACCGTTCGGACCGAGAAAGCCGTAAATCGACCCCTTCGGTACTTCGATGGTGACGTCGTCCACAGCTTTAAAATCACCATACATTTTGGTGACGCCGCGGACTTCCAATGCGAGTTCAGACATCAGGATGCAACAGGAGTTTCCAGGGTGGGCGGCGCGATGCGTTCAGCCGAACAGGCTTCTTCGACATCGGCGATTTCCTTGGGAGCGGCGGCGGTCAACACTTCAGGATCGCCACCAGTAATGTGAATGTCATCTTCAATGCGAATGCCGATCCCGCGGAATTCTGCCGGAATCGTTTCATCATTTTCTTGGAAATACAAACCCGGCTCAATGGTCATCACCATGCCTGGCTGTAATCCAATTGACGTGCCGTCAACTTTGTAACGACCGACGTCGTGCACATCCAAGCCGATCCAGTGACCGGTGTTGTGCATGTACCAATTTTCGTAAGTACCCTCTTCGATGATTTGCGCTGCCGAACCGGTCAGCACTTTCATCTGCAGCAGACCATCCACCAGCACTTCAACACTTTTGTTGTGAATGTCTTCGTGGGTATACCCCGGTCGAGCGATTTCGGTGGACGCCTTCAATGCCGCCAGCACCACCGAATAAACATCGGCCTGCGCAGGATTGAACTTGCCATTCACCGGGAAAGTGCGGGTAATGTCACCGGCATAACCGTGATATTCCGCACCGGCATCAATCAGCACCAAATCGCCATCGCGCAAAGCCTGGTCGTTGGCAGTGTAGTGCAAGATGCAAGCGTTGTTGCCGCCAGCGACGATCGCCGGATAGGACCAACCTGAATCCGCACATCCCTGGCGGCGGAAGGTATTGTGAATCACCGCTTCCAGCTCGTATTCGTAGGAGCCCGGCTTGCACTGCGCCATCGCCAACATGTGCCCTTCTGCTGAAATTGCCGACGCCTTGCGCATCAACTCCATCTCGGCATCGGACTTAATCGCCCGCTGCAAGGCCAATGGCGGCCGCGGATCCAAAATCTGATGCGGCGGCTCAATTCCAAGCCGGATCTTGCGGCGCAATTCAGACAACATGCCGATGACCTTGCCATCAATCGCCGTACTTTGACCGAGGCCGTACCAAAGGCGTTTGGATTTAGTCAGCAAGTCAGCAAACCAGGCGTCAAAATCGGCCAGGTTATAGCCCTCAGCGAATCCCAGAGTTCCGGTCGCACCCTCTGGGCCCAGACGCACGCCATTCCAAATTTCCATTTTTGGATCGCGGGGTAACACGAACAAAACATCGCTAGGAGCGCCGTCGATGCCTTTGCACAGCACCATCAACGCATCCGGCTCGTGAAGGCCGCTCAAATACCAAAAATCAGACTGCTGGCGGAACGGAAAATCGACGTCGTTGTTGCGGTTGGCGAGGGTAGCGCCGGGGAACAATGCGACGTCGCCATCTTCCATTTGGGCAAGGAAGGCCTGACGATGTTGGGGGAACATGGCTGGTTTACGAAGGGGACTCTGCTGGGTTGGGAAACTGCTGCGAACAGTTTGCTTGAGGGCGCAATCTTAACCGCAGCGCAACCCCAGCGCGTCAGTAGAATGCAGGGCTCCCTGGATCTCCACAACCAAGAAATCATGCTTCTGACTCCGATCCTTCCTTTCCTTCTGGCCCCTGGTGTTCTCAGCGAAGTACCGACTGAAGACTTCCGCACCGAGCCCCAAGAGCCCACCGCTGCCGCACCTCAAGAGGAAGAGGGACCCAAGTGGGTAGGCAAAGCCGACTTCGGCCTCACCTACCTGTCTGGCAACACCGACTCCACCACTGCTGCGGCCAGCGCCTCGCTGGAATACGACGCCACCATGTACAAGTGGCTGTTCAACGCAAACTACGCCGGCGTCCGTCAGACTACCGGCGGCGTGGCCACGACCACCTCGCGCTTGTACGCAGCTGGCGGCCAGTACAACCGCTACATGGACGAGGAAAATAACCTGTACTTCTACGGCAACGCTTCTGCCCGTAAAGACGTTCCGGTCGGCCTAGAACTGCGTTGGGATGCAGGCTTGGGTGGTGGTTACACCTGGTACTTCACCGACAACCAAGACACCTTCTTCTCGCTGGAAGGCGGCCCTTCCTTCGTTCATGAAGAAAACGTCGGCGCCGCCGAATCCGACGCCGCCAACGCTCGTGTCGCCTTCCGCTACGAAAACCCGTTGTGGGATGACTGGAAATTCGATTCCAAAGGCGAGTTTTTCGTCTCCTTGGATGAGACCGAAGACCGTTCCTTCACCGGCGAAATGAACGTCGACTACAAGGTCAATAAAGACTGGTACCTGCGCGCTCAAGCTGCCGTCGCCTGGGACAACACGCCTGCCGCCGGCTTCGAAAGCACCGACCGCCGCTTTGTCCTGGCAGTCGGCTTCGACTTCTAGGCTACAAGCTACAAGTCTCGACAGCCACACCGAGGCTACCCGGACGACGAAGGCCAATCCAACCCCAACCCCGTCGCCGCATCAACCAAACCACCTCTCCCTCGGGGGGGGTGGTTTTCTCATTGAGGGCTGATTTGTGGCGGACTGAGGGTCAACTTTGGCGGCTTTTATCGAGCGAAGCGAGATTCTTGCCGCCAAAGTTGACCCACAGTCCCCCCCACCACAAAAACAATCCACCAACAAATCCTCTATTTCCCTATCCATACTCCACCTACACCTCAAAACCCCTATAAAATGACCTTCTCATTTCCATGCGACTTGACCTAAAGACCGCCAAAATCCTGACCTCGGACGAAGCCCGAGACACCCTGCTGATGTTCCGCCATATCGGCGAGGATCCACTGGCGATCCAAGAGAGCTTCAAAGGGTTATTCCCAAAAAAGGTCGCAGAAGCCCTGGGCGAACTGCGAGCGCTGCGCCGTCGGGCCACTTACAAGTTCGGCGAAGGCCTGGACATGTACTTCACCCGGCCGCTGTTGGAACAAGCATCCAGCGAATCGGTCGCCAATTACCGCGCCCAACGTTTCGCCGACGCTGGCATCAAAGAGGTCTACGACCCCTGCTGCGGCATGGGATCCGACTCCATCGCCCTTGCCCGCGCCGGAATCAAGGTTTTCGCTTCTGACCGCGACGAGGTGGCGGTGCATTTTGCCGAGGTCAACTCCGAGGTTTACCGGGCCACCGGGATTGATTTCTCAGTCGCCGATCTAACCGAAGAACTTCCGCCAGAAGGAGCCATTTTCCTCGATCCTGCACGTCGGCGAGGCTCGCGACGAATCATGGATCCGAACGATTGGTCGCCGACGCCGGACCGGATTTGCGAGATATTGAAGGGCCGCGAGGCTGCTGGCCTCAAGCTTTCACCGGCGACGGATTTGGACTTGCTGGCCGAGCTGTTCCCGACCCCGGACGAAATTGAACTGATCTCGCTGAAGGGCGAAGCCAAAGAGACCATCTTCTGGTACGGCAAGCTTGCCAGCGACGTCGAACGACGCGCAACCACCCTGCCGGACGAAGAATCCTATGCTGGGGAAATGGATTCCCAGGCGGAAACCGGTGAATTGGCGGGCTACATTTACGACCCCGACCCATCGCTGATTCGCAGCGGTTTGCTCGGCGGCTTTGCCAAAGAGCACGGATTGCACAACCTGGACCCGGAGATCGGCTATCTCTGTGGGGATAAGGAGTTGGATTCTCCATTCTTGACCGGCTTCAAAGTGCTGGGTTCCGAATCCCTCGATCCGCGCAAAATGCGCAAATTGATGCGCGAACTGGGTGTAGGTGCTCTCCGCATCCGCAAGCGCGGCATCGCCGAACGACCCGCTGCCCTGGAACAACGGTTTCTCCCTAAGTCCTACGGGGACCGTACCATTACATTCATTGCCACGCGCGTCGGAGACCGCCACATCGGCATTTTGGCCGACCCCATAGACTGACCAAATGATCCTGCCGCTGCTGCTTGCCACTGCCGCCCTGCTCCCCCTTCCGTCGGCGGCCGCGCAAGAAAACCAGGATCGCGCAGTCCCAGCAAAGGACGTCCAACGAGCGGGCAAAAGCGGGGTCGCCAAGTTTGCCCTCGCCCAAGAACCAGCGAGTTGGGATCCACTGGCCTCCGACGCAACCGCCAACCAGGTCATTCAACGCCAGGTTTATGAGTGCTTGTTCGAATACAAGCCGCAATCCAATCCGATTGAGTTGCAGCCGCTGCTAGCCGAAAGCTGGCAAATTCAGGCCGGCGGCTTGGAATGGATCATCCAACTGCGTCAAGACGCGAGCTTTTTCGACCCCTTTGATCCGCCGCTTTGGCCCGAACGTCGGCGTAATGTGACCGCCCAAGACGTGCTCTATTCGTGGCTGCGCATGGCCGATGGCCGCAACAACGGCAACGGTTTTTGGACGATGCAGGGATTATTCCCAGGCCTCGACGAGTTCCACGCTCAAACCCGCAAGTCCAACCCCAAAGCCGAAGAAGTCTGGCAGCGCGGACTCGCCCAGGGCGTCGCGGGCATTCAAGTCGTCGACACTTACAAGCTCAAGCTTAGGCTGCATCGGCCCGACCCAAGTTTGATGGTTCGCCTGGCTTCTCCTTATTACGTGATCTATCCACACGAAGCCGTCGAGCGCGACGGCAAGGAATTTCTCAATAAGCCGGTTGGTTCAGGGCCGTACCACCTGACCCATTGGATCCCTAATCACCAGGCCTTCTTGAATCACACTCCTGGTTGGCGAGGGCAAGCTCATCCTGGCAACGCTGCATTCCCCGCCGGCTGGCAAATTCCTCAAATCAAAGGATTGGAATTCACCGCGGTGCTCGACGCCAGCACCCGCGCCTTGCAATTTGAACGCGGCGAGATTGATCGAATCACGCCATTGCAGGCCACCTTTAATCAGTGGGTGATTGACGACCAACCAGCGCCTGAATTGAAACAGCGCGGCGTCACCCTGGCCAAGGTTCCGCCGGCTGGCTTGTCGATGATCGCCTTCAACATGGATGATGCCGACTTGGGCTGGATTCCCGGTGACGACGAGGGCAATCAAAAGCGCAAGCTGCTGCGGCAAGCCATCGCATTGGCTTACCCTTACCAGCAATGGCACAAGGTAATTCGAAGCGGCAGCTGGGCCAAACAAGCAGTTAGTTTTCTTCCGCAAGGCTTGCCGACCACCCACACTTTGCCAGCCTGCGACTACGTTCAAACCGACGTCAATCGAGCACGTCAATTGCTGGCCCAAGCGGGCTGGCCAAACGGACAAGGCGCCCCCAAGCTTCGTTACGAACTGGGCGGAAACACTCCGGTCGACGTTGCCACTGGCGACATCTTCAAGCAAGGCATGAAGCAAATTGGACTTGAAGTCACGGTGGTGACCAACTCGTGGGGTGAGCTTCGGGCAAAAATGAACCGCCGAGAAGCGCAAATTTTCAGTCGCGGTTGGTCGATGGATTGGCCCGATGCCGAAAACATCCTTGGTCTGTTCTACGGCCCCAATCAATCGCCCGACGTCAACCGCAGCAATTTCCAAAATCAGGATTACGACAACCTTTACCGTCGCTTGTTGCTGGCCTCCGGCGACGAACGCACGGCCGTCGTCCAGAGCATGCTGGAGCTGCTCAATGAAGAGCTACCAGCCATTCCCGTGGACCATCGCATCGGTTATCTGTTGATTCAACCACGGCTGAAGGGCGTCGACATTCACCCCTTCGACCCCTTTGCTTGCAAGTATTACCGTTTGGAGCGTTGACCTCCTCCAGCACCTCAGGCGACCTGCTGCGCTTTGGCTTGATCCGCTTGCTGCAAGCGTTGGGGCTAGCCGTCAGCGTAGTCCTGTTGCTGTTTTTGATCCTGGAAAGCGGCGTTGCCGGTGATCCTGCCCTGCGCGTGGCGGGCGAGCACTCCTCCCCCGAACGGCTTGCCGACGCCCGCATGCAGCTGGGATTTTTCGAGCAATGGCAGCCTGAAATCCTGCACTTGGATTTAGCCGGCCCAGCGGCGCGTTACTACCTCAACTTCCCCTCGCCCGATGTTTTGGAAATTGAGTCCGTTCGCCATGAGCAAGTCCACCGAATCAGCTTAGCTGGCAAATCTATTGCCGACTTGGCGGCCGAATTGTCCGCCCTTTCCGTTGATTCCCCGGTAGGCGCAACTGGTCTTTGGCAACACCAGCTGGCGGTCTCAGTCGACGTCAACGCTTCCGATCAGCTGGCCGCCGAAGGTTTGGCTCATGCCCAAAAAGGCGTCGCCATCCCGTTGCAAAGTAACCGCACCTCCACTTTGGCGTGGGCGGAACGGCGACCAGCATGGAAGCGCTTTGCCACCCAGACGGCAGCCCTGCTGCGCTTTGATTTCGGTCATTCCTTAGACGGACAATCGATTGGAGCCGAGCTGCGCAGTCGCGGCGCACGCTCGCTAGCCTTAACCATGCCAGCCTTCGTACTCGGCACGCTGCTGTCGGTCTTGATAGCGCTGCTCTCGACTCGTCGGCGATGGGGCAAACACTTAGCGACGGCTTGCCTGCTGGGCATGACCATCAGCTCGATGGCATGGGTACTGTTGCTGCGCAATTTCTTCGCTGCCGACCTTGGCTGGTTCCCGGTTGCTGGCTGGCAACCTCCATTTAGCAAATACCTGATCCTGCCCACCCTCATTTGGGCTTTGCTGTACTTTTTCCCCAGCTACTTAATCTTCCGCCAGCTATTCCAATCCGACCAGAATCAAGATTTTGTCGCCGCCGCAGAAGCCAAAGGCGTACATGGTTGGCCGCTGCTTTGGAATCACGTCGCCAAACCGGCTGGCGCTCCGGTCATCGCCCAAATCATTTTGGTCATGCCCTTTTTGGTGGTTGGTTCGCTGCTCCTCGAGCGTGTTTTTGTCATCCCCGGCCTCGGCAGCTACACCGTCGACGCCGCCATTACCGGCGATGCTGCAATCCTTCGCGCCACCACCTTCTTGATCGCTCTGCTCTACCTGCTAAGCCAGTGGCTTGGGGATTGGTTGACCGTAGCCCTCGACCCAAGAATCCGACGGGGAAAGGTGCATGAATAAGCCCGCCTCTAGCCAGGTTATTGCTGGTCGCCGTCGCCTTTGGTTCGGCGTGCTTGGCATCTACCTGTTGATTGGCCTCGGCTGTCAATTCGGTTGGGTTGCCACCGATTGGATGAAGCTGCAAAGCGGAAAAGAAATGCAAGGCCCAACTTCCGATGCGTGGTTGGGCACCGATCATTTAGGTCGCGACTTGCTCGCCCAACTGATGCAAGGTGTGCGCATTGCGCTTGCCGTCGGTTTGCTCGCCGCAGGTGGCGCCGCGGCTTTGGGAACTTTGCTGGGCTTAGTCGGCGCTTGGTTCGGTGGTTGGACCGACAAGCTGATTCTTTGGCTGAGCAGTACCGTCGTCGCCATCCCTGGCGTACTTTTGGTTTTGGCCATCGCCAGTGCAATGGGCAAAGGGATGACGGCGGTCATCACTTCCTTCGCCTTGGTCAGCTGGGTTGGGGTTTACCGCCTGGTGCGCAGCGAAACCCTGCGTTTACGCCAAGCCGATTTCATTCTCGCCGCTCGCGTCGAAGGGCAATCCACCACCGCCATATTGGGGCGCCATTTCCTCCCCCATCTGCAGCCGCTAATCCGCATGCAGTTTAGCCTCGGCTTCGTTTGGGCAATTCAAACCGAAGCGATACTGTCCTTCCTTGGCGTCGGCATGATCGAACACCCGTCATGGGGACGGATGATCGCCGACGCCTGGGCATGGAACGATCTTGGCCAAGGCAACGTTTGGCGACTGCTCAGTGCAACCTTGGCACTGGCATTGCTCAGCCTAACCGTCTTGAAGCTTTCTACTGGTCCGACGAAATCCCGTCCATCACAATAATCCGACCCGTTGGCATGTTGGACGAAGCCTCCATGCGCACGGTGTAAACCCCCGTTTGCGGCACGGGCACGGTGATCACGTGATTGGCCAGCTGTGGGCCATCCAAGTCGAAAGTTTGGTCAAACAACGGCTGCGCTTGACTGCCCTGGAAGTACTCCCAAAGCGTTACTCGAACTTCACCCATCTGGGGGCCTTCCGCAGTGTGGATTTGCATCTCGGTCTCGACTTTCATCGTCGCCTTGACGTAATCCTGAGGGAACTTTCCGTAGAGAATGCTCTCGCCATAAACGTCCGCCTGGTCTAGAGCGTAGGCTGGCATCTTGCTACGCAGGTGTAGGTTCCATCCCCACTGACGAGTTGGATCTGGGTTGGCGCCATCCAAAGGCGAGTAGTACTCGTAACTGGTGTTGGTGCCATCCAAGAACACTTGGTGGCTGGTTTCCTGCCAAGCGGCGCCCGGCATATCCACGCAGTAAGCCATACCCTCTTGGCCGCCGATGAAGACCAACTTGTCGTTGCCGTAGTCCGGCGAAATCGAAATCACATCGCCCCATGCATCTGGGTAACCGGTGCCGATTGGAGTCCAAGCAGGGGAGGGTTGAGTGAGGTCAATCTTGTATGCGCCGCCACCCCAGGTGACCGCGAAGACAGATGGATTGAGATCCATGTCCGGACCTAAAACGGCGTCTTTGATCAAGTAATCGTCGAAGCCTGGGTAAGTGTTGACGGTGAAAGTTGACCAATCCGAACTTTGATCGACCATCTCGTACAAAGCGTCCTCGGCGACTACCCACAGCTTGGCGTTGCCTGAGCGTGAGAAATTTGGATCGGCCTTCACAATTACTGGCGGACTGTTCAAGGTGAAGTCCAACAGGTCCCATTCGAAAATTGGAGCGGCAGGCGTGCCAACGTTCAACAAGCGGTAAACCTGCTCTTGTGAAGAAGAACAACCGAACAGATCCAGTTCCATCGGCAACGTGTCCTTGTCAAAGGTGGCGGCGATGTCCATCGAGTGCATGTGCAGTGCGCGTTGCCCCGGTTGGCCATAGACACCGTTCAGCAGGTGAACGCTGGCAAGGCCATCCAAAGTAATCCGCGATTCGCCCAAAGGCGAGTTGTCGTAGCGCGAGCTCCAGCAGAAAACTTGATTGCCTCCAGGCACGCCTGGGCCAGCAAAGTCTGGAGCAATTGCCACCGTCCGCACGTAACCCGTATCGCCATCGATGGCTTCACGGAAGTCATTGACTGAGTACCAACCTTGTGCGTAGGGCGGTGTTGGAGCTTCCAACACAATGCCGAGGTCGCGCTGCCCACCAGCCATGATCAAGCCGTCGGCATGTTGACTTGGGGAGCCATTGAGGCAACCGAAGTAAATCAAGCCACCGCCGAGCACGGTATCCGATGCACCAGTATTCATGTTGGTGCGGAACAAACCTGAGCCGTAAGTCGAACCATGCACAATCACCTCACCCAGGTGGTTGAAGCCAGCCGAAATACCGCGGATCTGTTGAGCCGGACGGAAGCGTCGTTTTTCCCAATTGACGCCCAAGTTCTCACTGGTGTACAAACCCTCTGCACGAGCGTACCAAAGGGTGTCATCGGTCAGGAAGTCGGGCGAGGCGCAGAAGCTCAGCATCCGCCGGTAAGGACGAACTACTGCAGTGCGCTCGTTGCCGGAGAACTCCTGAATGAAGTCCTGGAAGTTGCCATGATCCTGCCAAGTCTGGCCACCATCGGTGCTATGCAAAACACCGTAAACGTCGAGGCCAGCGTCCAAATCTTCGTGGGCTGGGTAGCGGTAAAGGCTGGCGTAATAGTGTTGGTTGCCGTCGGAGCCTTGGCCAGCGCTCAGCAAAGCGTAAATACCGGAGCTAACCTGCGGCGTTCCTGTGGGCTGAACATTGGTGAAGGTCGCGCCAAAGTCGGTCGAGCGGTAGAGCTCGCCTTCGCTATCAAACAAGCTGGTCAATTCGCG
>CAZMDZ010000072.1:0-13189 GCA_964565175.1 uncultured Planctomycetales bacterium | reverse complement strand
CACCCGCCTCGGTGGGAATGGAAAACCTCAGCCCCGGGGATTTGCATAGCAACTACGTCAAATACATCGGCGCGGGCGCTGTGACATGCGGTGGTTTGATTTCGCTGTTGAAGACTCTGCTGCGCTTTGCCGTGACCATGCGCCAAAGCCTCAAAAAGCGCGCCTCCAAGGATCAAGGCGAAGTTTCCAGCATTGGAAATGAACGCACCCAGCAGGACCTCCATTACGGCATGGCGCTGGTCATCGGCCTTGCTTGTGCCGTCGCCATGTTGGTTTTTGGTGTCGTCAGTTCGGTTTGGGCAGCTTTGGCAGTGGTGCTCTTTTCTGGCATCTTCGTGGCAGTGTCCTCGCAGATTGTTGGTTTGGTTGGAGCGTCCTCCAACCCGGTTTCGGGCATGACCATCACCACCTTGTTGGGAACCGCTCTGATCCTCGCCGCTCAAGGCGCAGCCGGAGTTGCTGGGATGGCGCAAACGATTTCGGTTGGTGCCGTGGTTTGCATTGCCGCTTGCATGGCTGGCGACACTTCACAAGACTTGAAAACAGGCTTCCTGCTCGGCGCTACGCCCAAACGCCAGCAGATTGGTGAATTGATCGGCACCGTCGCGACCGCGCTGGCTCTGGCCGCGTTGCTGCCTTTCATTCTGCTCAAACCTGAGGACGGCGTCGAAGTGCTGAACATTCAAGGACCGGTGGCAGAAGGCGTTCGCCAAGCCATTAACCCTGAATTCCAGGCACCGCAGGCCAACATCATGAAGGCCATCGTCGAGGGCATCTTTGAAGGAAACCTGCCTTGGACTTTGATCTTCATCGGCATGGCGGTCGCCGTCGTCGTCGAACTGCTGGGCGCGCCTAGCCTGCCATTCGCAGTTGGCCTTTACCTTCCATTCGGCATGTCGATGGCCGTATTCTGTGGCGGCGTTTTCCGCTGGTTCGCCAATCTACGCTTCGGCAAAGGCCGCGCCGAACAAGGCGTGTTGGCTGCCTCAGGCTTGATTGCTGGCGAGGCCTTGATCGGTTTATCTTCCATTGGTGCTTTGTGGGTGATGTCGACCACCATGTCGGATCCGCCCACCGAAACGCCTTTGATGGGCGAGCATCACTTCTCGGCGGAGTACATGACTGACATCTTCACCTTGGTGGCTTTCCTGGCAACCGGCTACTTGCTTTACCGCGCTGGCAAACTCAAAACCGCCGCCGCCTAATTGGGCAACTTGACCCATCGACGATTTCCGTCCACATTCAGCATCATGACCAAGTTCACCGCGCGCCCCACCTTCTTTTGCCTAGCCTCCCTGCTGGGCTTGGCAGCGGTTTTGTCGACGCCATCCTGCGAGCAAAAACCGGCACCTGGTCCCGCCATCACTAAGGTCGTCGCCCCCACCACCTTCGATGAAGATCGGGCGTGGAAGGATTTGGAGTACTTGGTCAACACCATCGGCCGCCGCCGCATTGGCACCAAGGGTGCGGAACAGACGCGAGCTTACATTCGAGAACAACTGGCGCCGTTAGGTTGGCAGTTTGAAGAGCAAACCTTCGAGGCCCAGCCGCCCGAAGGAGCCAACCGCAAGTCGTCGATCACCGGTACAAACTTGATTGCGACTTGGCCTGGCAAAGGTGAGCGTGAAATTTGGCTAGCCAGTCATTACGATACCTTCGACAAACCGAAGTTCGTCGGCGCCAATGATTCGGGCTCTTCCACGGTGGTGTTGATGGAAATTGCGCGGCAAATCGCAGCCATGGATGGCGGCTGGCAAGGCCCGCCGATTCGCATGGTTTGGTTTGATGGCGAAGAGCCTTTTTATCCCGTTGGCTGGGATGATTTGCGCAACTCGACCTTCGGCAGCCGCCACATGGCTGCTCAAGTCGAAGCCGACGGATCGAAGGACAAGATCATTGCTCTGGTCTTGCTCGACATGGTCGGCGACAAGAACCTGGGACTGGAATTGGAGAAGCTTTCCACCGGTTGGTTGCGCCGCCATTTCCGCGACGTTGCAGCCCAAAACGGCTTCGGCCGCTACATCACGGGAGAGCAGGAAATCAAAGACGACCATCGGCCATTTTTGGATATCGGTGTGCCCGCCATTGATCTGATTGACTTCCATTACCCTGGAATCCGCAACGCTTACTGGCACACCAAAGATGATTTACTGGAGCATTGCTCCAAAGAAAGCCTTGGCATCGTTGGTCGGCTGACGATGGCGGCGTTGCCTGGATTGGAAGCCGCTGCGAAGAAATAAGCGAGGGGCGCTGACTTACGCCAGCGCCCCTTTGGTGCCGAAGTCTTCCAAGGAAGACTAACTAACGTCCGTCGGTGTTTGCGGGATTTGAATCCTCGCCGGCTTGGGCAGCGCCTCAGGCGATGGAACGTTGCGCTCTACCGGTGCGCCTTCGAGAGCCATTTCCTGACCAGGTGCTTCGGGAATTTCGTTGAGTTCCACCGAGACCACCATCGATACGCCGCGCTTGCGCATGGTCACGCCAAACAAGCGCTCGCAACGCGACATGGTGATGCGGTTGTGCGTCACGACGACAAACTGAGTCTCGCTGGTGAAGTGGTTGACGGCGTCGATGAAGCGTTCGACGTTGGCGTCGTCCAAAGCAGCGTCGACTTCGTCGAGCAAGCAGAACGGGCTTGGACGCGACTGGAACACGGCAAGCAGCAACGCCAGCGCGGTCAAAGTACGCTCACCACCCGACAGCAGGTTGATCGAGCGCAATTCCTTGCCCGGAGGACGAACTTGGATCTCGATACCGGCGTCGAGTGGATCTTCGCCAGCGGTGAGTTCCAAACTGGCTCGGCCACCGCGGAACAGGCGGCGGAAGATGTGTTCGAAGTTGCCTTGAACCGCCTCAAAGGTTTCCACAAAGCGCGAGCTACAAAGCTGGTCCAGTTCGGCCAGGGTGGTCTCCAAGTTCTGGCGAGCTTCTAGCAAGTCATCGCGCTCGCGAGTAAGGAAGGATTCCCGCTCTTCGCGTTCCTCTAGCTCTTGGACCGCGTCCAAGTTGACCGCACCAATATTGTCGATCTTAGTTTTCAGCGTGTGCACTTCTTCGCGCACTTCTTCGCCTTTCAAGTCGGCCAAGGGTTGCAGCACTTCGATGCTCATGCTCTGCGCCAGGTCATCGAGCGATTGGCCGAACTCTTCAAACAAGCCTTGCACCAACGACGACGACGTCATCTGCGCCTTCTGCACTTCCAACGCCAAATCTTGACGTTTTTCCATCACCGAGTCCAAGCTTTCAGCCTCGCCGGAACGTTTATCTTTCTCTAGCGCCAACGCTTGACTGGCGCGCTGCAACTGAGCATCGGCCTCCTTCAAACGTTCGGCCAAAGCTCCGCGAGCCTCCAAAAGATCGGTGCGCTGCTGCACCGCATCTTCGGCCTCTTGGCGCAAATCAGAAGCCCGTGAAGTCAGCTCGCTTAACTCACTGTTCAAGTCACCGACCTCAGCCGCTTCTTTGGCTGCGCGCCGACGACTATCGCGCAACTTTGAGTTCAGCAGTTCTTCGCCCTGCTTCACTCGATTGGCTTCCACCCGAGCTTCTTGCAACTGACTGCTGCTGCGCTCGAAATCCTGGCCTTCCGCTTCGGCACGCGCCTGCACTTCTTCCAGGTCCTGGTTGAGCTTAATCCGACGCTCCTCGGCAGTATCTCGTCCTTCCGACGCCTTCCGCTCGAGTTCAGTGGCCGACGCCACCACCTTGCTTAACTGATCAATCTCCCGCTCCAGCGCCTTCAGTTCTTCACTGGAACGCTTCTTGCGGCTAATCAGTTCCTGCAGTCGAGACTCAGCTTTCTCGCGATCGCTCAGCGCCTCGCGCTTCTGCGCTTCCACGATTGCCAGCTTTTCGCCGACCTCTTCCAAGCGATGGTTGACGTCGTCTTCACGCTCGGAAGCGCGGCCAAATTCGGCATCAGCTTCCTCCAATTGCGATGCAGCAACATCGCGCGCATTGCGCCGTGCCAACATGCCCGCGGAATCATCGGTCAACATGCCGATGCGCGAATAACCGTGCCCGTGGAGCTCGCCCTCCGCCGAAAGGAAACTGCGACCGGGGTGCTGAGCTGCCAACTGCCGCGCTTGGGCGTTGCCTTCGACGGTGTAAATCACACCGAGCTTGGCGCATAAAGCATCAATGCACTTAGTCTCACCTTGCAATCGCTCGCTCAGCAAGGTGGCACCTTCAATGGCTTCGGGTTCGGACGCTCGATCGCCATTTGGCGGGTAAAAAGCATCGATCGCGCCGCCCTGCAGGGAACCGAGCGCATCAGCCGAATCCAACCATAGAGCGCTTTGCGCCCGGCCGAGCAGGTCTTCGAGTATGCGGTCCCACGGGGCTTCCACTCGGATCTCGGAGAGCAGCATGCCGCGCACGCCATTGGCTTCCGCTTCCAAAGCCTTGCGCACGTGCGCCGGTACGCCCTGCAAGTCTTGCTCAACTCCAGCAAGCGCTTCCAAGCGCGCCTTGGCCGTCGCCGCCTTGCGTCGCGCTTCGCCAGCCACATCGGCGTAACCTTGAGCCTCACCACGTAGGTGAGTTTGCTGCTCCACCAGTTTCATGCTCTGGCTTTCCAGCCCAATCACATTTTGACGCGCCCCTTGCGCGACCTTGTCGGCCTCTTCGTGATCCCAAGCAAGCTGCTGAGCTTCTTTGCCCAACTCTTCTTGGCGACTACTCCGCGCCTGCAAACCACCTTCGGCCTCCGAGCGGCGACGAGTGGCAGTAGCGACTTCGTTGTGAAAGCGAGTACGCTCGCTCAAGGCCTCCAACACACCACGGCGCATTTCTTCCATGCTCTCGCGCAGTGCCCGGTTCTGACGTTTGGCTTCGGCAAAAACCTCTTCCGCTTTTTTCAGATTCTCTTCGACCACTTCGCGCTGACGGGCGACGTCGTCCAAATCGCGCTGCAAAGAGCTTTCCTCGGCGGCGCGCTCTTGCTCTGCCTGCAATAAAGAAGCCAAGCGACCCTGGTCTTTGTCATGGCGTTGATCCGATTCTACGGCCCGGGTTTCCAAGCCCCGCACCCGCTCTTCCAAGCCCGCGATGCGCTCTTTGTTGTCGGACATGTCGCTGCGCAAGGCGTCGTGGCGATCGCGCAACGTGCTCTCTTCTTGCTCTAACAAACCAAGCCGCTGCTCGGCCTCGGAACGAGCAAGACGCAAACCCTTGAGTTTTTCATCCAACTCATCGGCAAGCTTATGCAACTGAGCTTCCTGCTCCGCCAAGGCACTGCGATCGGCCACGCCGACGCGAACCCGCAGCTCGCGATAACGATCGCGCATTTCGACAAAACGTCGTGCCTTCCCCGCCTGATAGCGCAGCGAACGCACCGCTTTTTCGACCTCTTCCAGCACGTCATCCACGCGCGAAAGATCCAAGCCGACTGCTTTCAACTTGCGTTCGGTTTCCTTTTTGCGTTCCTTATAGCGACTGATACCTGCCGCCTCTTCAAACACGCTGCGCCGCTCGGCCGGGTTGGCCGCCAGCACCGCATCGATCTTGCCCTGCGCCAACACCATGTATCCACGCACGCCCAGACCGGTGTCCATCAACACTTCGCGCACGTCTTTGCGCCGCACCTTGCGGCCGTTGAGCAAAAACTCCGATTCACCGGTGCGGAACAAGCGACGACCGACTGCCACCTCGCCACCCGGCTCGGCGATCTCGCCCTTGTCGTCGCCGAGAATAATTTCGACCATCGCGTAAGGCGCCGCCGCACGTCCCTCGGCGCCTTTGAAGATCACGTCTTCCATCGCGTCGGCACGGAGGGCTTTGGCCGAACGCTCGCCCAACACCCACAACAGGGCGTCGACGACGTTGGACTTGCCGCAGCCGTTGGGCCCGACGATACCGGTCAGGCCGCGTTGCAGCGGAACCACGGTGCGGTCGGCGAAGGATTTAAAACCTTCTAGCTCGATGCGCTTGAGGTACATGGACGAATGGTGTGGTGTGGAAGGTGGTGATCAATTTGGATCGGCGTCTAGCTTCGGGATGCGCGGAAGCCAGGACGGATCCTGCACGGCGGCTGCGGCAGAAAACTGCAACCACGGCGCGGTTTGGAAGGATGTGGCTGCGGGCACGCCCGTCGCTAGGTTGATCCCCCAGCCGATGGCGTAACTCGCTTCCGGATTGCGACCGTCGCACTGCGCCAAACGAGCGCCGGCGGGCCCGGGGTGAGGCGGGGACCCATGTTCCGGCCGCAGCTGGGCGGCGCGCGCGTGGCGGTCAAACATGGCGCGCAGCGACAAGATGGTACGACGAACTCGGTCGCCACCCAAGGCCTCTTCTGGCAACAAAGTGCGCAACGCCGTTTCGAGACCGACGGGCAGCAGCGCAACGCGGGCATGTTCCAGGCCGCGACCGCGAGAAAGCAAGGCTTCCATCGTGCCACAAGCGAGGTCAAGGCTAGCGGTGACCTGATCCATGAATTCCTGGATTTGCCACGGTCCGGTCTCCATGGCACAACGGGCCAAGTTCACAACGGCGATGGAATCCACCGTCTCGCAGAGCTGCTCGGCAGCAGGCGGAAGACGCCGGGGCGGCTGCCAAGTCAGCGTAACGCGATCGGTGCTTGCCAAATGCTGCTGAGTGGCCTCGGGCAAGGCGGCAAATTTAGCCGCAGTCATGCGCACCCAATGGCCAGCCTGGGCCCAGCCGCGCACCAATTCCGGGCAATCGCTGAGCCAGCGAATGGGATGGCCGCTTTGCGGGAACCACGAAGGGGCCTCGAGGCTGGTTTCGGTCCAGTCGGCGCGCCGTGGAACAAAAACTTGCAGCTCGTGAGCTTGCTGTTGAGCATCGCGTACACGTTGCCAAAAGTCGACCTCGTTTTCGTCAGCTTGCCAACGCATTAACATCCGGCACGGACGCATCCAATCGCCCAAGTATGGCAAGTGGAAGCGCCCTTGGGACAGGCCCTCGGCTTGCCCAGGGCTGAGCACTTCTTCGATGGCAAAACGGGCCAGCAACTCTTCGCCCAAAGCTGGACGCAAGTCTCCGCCCTCGGGACCCAGGTGCGGCGCCCCCATCACGCTGGGCAAGCAATCGCCACCCAACCAAGCACGCAATTCACTGCGCTCCACGCCGACGAATTCCGTTGCAAGTGGATCAGCGCGAAGCCCTAAGCTGCGGCACTCATTATCGGCCAAAGCGCGAATCAAGCGCGCGGTGATGTGACCGAGATCGGCCATCACCAAACGACGTTCGACCAAAGAAGCTACGCGCCGGGCAGTGGTCAAATCTAAGTATCGGTCACGGACCAAGGACAACGACAACTGGTGACGATCCCATGGTCGCGAACGCGCTTTTTTGCCCTGCCGTGAATGCACGCGCAATCGAGCCACCGCCTCTTCCAGCACTTTGCGGAAATCTGTGTAGTTGCGTGCCGCCCGAGGCATGCCTGCTTGCTCCAGTAACTGCACGACGATGCGAGCAATTTCAGTGGTGGGAATGGTGCGCGAAGTGTGACCGAATTCCAAGCGCAGTGCTTCCACCATTTCGTCGGCCCAGCCATCGCTGGAAACTAAACCGGAGTCACTCCAAGCGTCTTGATTACGCTCCAAGTTCTCCACCCCAACGGCAGCCGCGCGCAGCGAATCCGCCAGCCGCGGCCCATCGAAGCTTTCTTCGCTGCCGTCGCGTTTACGGACTCTGGAAACCAGTCTTGCCATGTGGACTGCCTTCAAGCCCACCATTGGACTGAAGGAAGGGTTTGAGTTCTTCGATAAATTGTTCGACGTCTTTGAACTCGCGGTAGACCGATGCGAAGCGCACGTAGGCCACTTGGTCGAGTTGCTTCAACGAATCCATGACCAATTGACCGATGTATTTGGAGCCGACCTCGCGGTCGAACATTTCGGTTAAGCCGCGTTCAATGCTGCTGGTGATCTCTTCGAGCTGCTCCAACGAAACCGGCCGCTTTTCACAAGCCTTGAGCAATCCTTTGAGGATTTGGCTGCGGTCGAAGGGCACACGCGAGCCGTCTTTTTTGACTACGCGCAGTGGAGTTTCTTCCATCCGCTCGTAGGTCGTAAAACGACGACTGCAGTCCAGGCATTCACGACGGCGTCGGATGGAAAATCCATCCGACGAGGAACGGGAGTCGATGACTCGGCCGTTGTCAGCTTTGCAGAAGGGACAGCGCACGATGCAAGCAGTTGTGGTTGCTCACCAGGATAGAGCATTTTTACCACAATCTGTGGTATCAATCCATAGGAATCAACTCCCTATTTGCCGACGCAAAACTCCCCAAATAGCTGATCTAAAAGGTCTTCGGGGGTGAATTCGCCTACCAACTCAGCCATTTCCATCAACGCTGCTCGGATTTCCTCGGCCATTAAATCGTGGTTGCCTCCTTGCCCAGCCCATCTTTCCGCCAGTTCCACCCGCTGACGCGCCGACGCCAGCGCCTGACAGTGGCGCTCCACCGCTCTTAGGGAAGTGGCATGACGTTGCTCCGCTTGCCGACACACCGCACCAACGGCGTCGGCTAGTTCCGCCAAGCCACGCCCAGTTTCAGCGGAAAGCCAGACTGCGGATTCATCCGCCTCCACCTTGCCTAAAATATTTCTGGGCAACTTGTTAGCAAGATCGAACTTGGTCACGACAAGGACCTGGGGAACGTCGGCAAGCGGCTGGGGAAGGGAGGCGTTGGAGTCGGAACCGTCGATCAGGAGTAGCTGCAAATCAAAGCGATCTACGGCCACTCGCTGACGGGCGAGCGCGTCGCGGGCGTCGCGGGCCACTCCGCCTAGACCTGGCAAGTCACACAACAACCATGGCCGCAGTTGATGACGCCAGTCTTGATCGGGAATCCAGCTCGCCTGGAGGCGGTCGCGGGTGGTGCCTGCGATGTTTGAAACCAGCGCTTTTTTGCCGGTCAACTTGCCGAACAAGGTGGTCTTACCAGCGTTGGGGCTGCCGATCATGGCAATCGTCCAATGTTCCGCCTGCTCCACCCGACGTCGTTGCTCGCCGCTTTCGCCCCGCGCCAAGGCTAGCCGAGCGGTGGTTAACGCTTCACGGACTTCGCCAGGGGTCAGGTCTTGGGAATCACCTTCTTCGAAATCCAAGCCTGCTTCCAGTTGCACCAGCGCGTGGACCAAAGCGTTGCGAGCGGCTTGCAATTCTCCGCCCAAAGCCCCACCGACCACAGCCGCGGCAGCGACGGCTTCCTCGGCATTGCGGGCGTGAATCAAATCAAGCACCGCTTCGGCTTGGGCCAAGTCTAATTTGCCGTTTAAGAATGCACGCCGGGTGAATTCCCCCGGCTCGGCCAACCGCAAGCCTTTGCTTTGCAGGTGGGCCTGCAGTTGTTCGGTGACTGGCGCACTTCCCGGAAAATGCAATTCCACCACATCTTCACCGGTCGCACTACGCGGCGCGGCAAAACAGAGCGTCGCCACTTCCAGTTCGGCAAAAGGAAACCATTTCCACTCGCCGACCACCGCCAGCGGGAATGCCTGACTCGAACGATCCTCTGCATCCTTGGAGTGGCTTCCCAGTGCAGCGGCGAAGCCTTCTGTCGGCCATCCTTCGGGGAGCAGCTGCTGCAAGCGTGAAAGCAAGCCGGGCCCGCTCAAGCGCAAATCTGCGCGTGCAGCGGGCCCGGGTGGAGTGGCCGGCGCGTAGATGGCGCTGGCGCTCACCCCGTCATGGTTTCACTGGGATTACTCGGTCCGCCGACCGGCCAGCGCTTCTTAATCACCTTGGCTTCGAAGATGCCGATGGCGGATGAGGTGATCATGTACAACGACAAACCCGCCGCGTAGTTGTAGAGCATGACACCGAACAAGATCGGCATGAAGGTCATGATCTTTTGCATTTGTTGCTGCTGCGGATCGGCCGGCTTCGGCATCGTCTTTTGGTGGACCACCCACAAGATGACCATCAAAATCGGCAGCAGGTTAAACGACGTTACTCCAGAAAGCGGGAAGAAGTTGGCGATCGGCGCACCGAAGTCAACCAAAGCATCCGGCCGGGACAAGTCTTCCATCCAACCGAAAAACGGCTGCTGGCGCAGGGACAAAGAACTCCGTAGCGCGGCAAACAAACCGATGAAAATCGGCATTTGCAGAAATGGTGGCAAACATCCACCCAGCGGCGGCGCGACCTTATGTTCGCGGTACAGCTTGGTCATTTCCTGTTGTTTGCGCTTTGGATCCTTGGCAAACTTCTTGTTGATGCTATCCATCAACGGCTTGACCTTTTGCATCTTGACCTGATACTCAGCCATCTTCAATTGCGACCGGCGGTTGAGCGGCATCAGCGCGCTACGCACCAAGATGGTGAGCAGAATAATCGCCACCCCCCAGTTGCCGACAATGGCGTGGAAAAAGGTCAGCAACGTCATAATCAACGGTGCGATCCACGTCGTCAAGAACATGCGGTAGAAGAACGAACTACCGTAGTCAGCGAACTCCGGAATGGTGCTGATTGCGCCGTACGGGCTCAGAACACTCTTGTCTTTCGGGCCGACGTACCACTGGAAACTCGCACCTTCCGCCGGATCGCCTGGGCGATTGACATGCATACTGAAGTCACCAGCAACTGAGGCACGCTGCCAAAACTCCTGCTGATACCAAACGCCGGAATTGATGGAACGCAGGCGTAGCTGTAGATCGCCAAGAATGGCATTGGCACGTTCTAAGGTCATGCCAGCGCGGTCTGCCACCTGCTGAGGGGAAGGCGCTTGCTCAAGCTCAGCCGCGAGTTTGGCCTGCCAACGACCCACGGCGAGATATTCCTTGCGCTGCTCTTCGGTCAAACCGGAAAGCGCTGCTTCAATCCGTGCCCACTCGTCGTACAAAAGTTCGGCCACTGCACCGCGGAAAGGTTTGCCTATTGGCTGAATCGCGTTCAGGAAATACTTGGATCCTTCGACCACAAAGGCGATGTCACCTTTCCAACGCTGAACCATGTCGCGCCGATGGTTACCAGGCAGCCCCCCTTTCGGGAAGTAGGTTTCGAAATCTTCTACCTGGTCATACTCCATCACGCCCGCGGCGACGTATGGGTTGGGATAAAAGCGGTCGGCTTCTTTGACCACTCCGCCGCCAGTACCCAAGCGCAAACCGATGTCGCGGTTTTGCAGTTGATCGGTGATCGCGTTGGCGTGGACATCCAGATCAAAGTGATAGCCAGTCGTTGGTAACGTCACCGTCTTGATCATCTCGACGCCATTCGCCGTTTCGATGCGGAAGATGATCTGGTTGTTGGCTGCGACCTCCTCTACCTGCCAGGGACTGGATTCCAAGTTGGTACCCAACTCTTCCCCCGCCTCAAACAAACGCAATCCCATGCGTTTGGTGTAATTGAGGGTGCCAGCTTGTTGACCAGCGGCTGGCGGTTGCGCACTTTGGGCGCGGAATAAGTAAAGCCAATCGTCTTCGGTGACTTCTTTGCCGTGCATCAGCTCCGGCGTGAACTCCTTCAAACGAACTTCCAAGCACGAAGCGCCAACGCTCGACCACTTGGTCCAAAGCACGTCGTTTTCGAGCACAAAGGTTTGCTCTTCGCCGCTGTAGTCAGTGAAGTCTTCGGCGTGGAAGTCGACGTTTACTTCAGCGAGATTCTGCTCGGGCGGGGAACAGGCGCGGAAAAGCAGCCAGGCGATGCCCGCCCAGAGGAGGAATGTGAACAGAGGACGCACGATTATTTGCCCGCAAGAAGTCTGACCCCGAGAGTTTCCGGCAACTCAGGAATCGCAAGAATGCGCCGACTGGCGGTTTCGACGTCGTATTCCAGACGTCGCCAGCGCACGGTTTCGCCGTCGTACAAGGCGTAAGCAAGACGCTTATCGCCATCACGCGGCTGGCCGACGGAACCAACGTTAATCAAATAACGCCGCCCGCCTTCCAATTTCAATTCAGCATCCGGTCCGACGGCAGGCGTGAAAGCCTCTCCCTCGGTAAAAGAACCCGGATGGTGAGTGTGGCCGTAAAAGGTCAGCCGGTGATGGGCTGCCTCGAAGTTGGCCAGCAATTTGGGGTGCCCCGCCGGAAGGTTGGGCATCAAGTATTCGGCGAGCGGTTCGCACGGACTTGCGTGCACAATCTGAATCGCCTCGTAACCGTTGGGCTGCAGCTCCATGGCAGGAGTCAGGCCTCCCATCCAATCCCAGATCGGCCAGTTTTCCTCGAGTTCGGGATTCATCGCCTGGCGCGTCCAGTCGATGGCCTGCAGGGCGCGTTCGTGAAAACCACGAGCGTCGACGTCATCCAGCAGGGCGGCGTCGTGGTTGCCTTGCAGGCAGACCGGGAAACGCTCCATGACCAGCTGGCACACCTCGCGCGGCGAGGCGCCGTAGCCGATGACATCGCCTAGGCAAACCAGCTTCTCGACCCCAAGCTTCTCGACATCGTCCAGGGCGACGGTCAGAGCTTCGAGGTTCGAGTGTAGGTCGGAAAAAAAGGCGATCATGCCATCTCAGGGGCCGCAGGTGCTGGGCCGACGGCGCATTGTCGCCGCGCCCCGGTCCCCTCGCAAGAGTGCATTTGGACTGACCCAGAAGTCCAAATCATGGTGCCGTCAGCCCTTTTCAGGCTTGGATAAAGCCTTTAACCTGTTAGCCACCATGAAACCCCTTCTCATTTTGGCAGCTCTCACTGCTTTGGCCTTCCCAGCTCAGGCCATCGCGCAAGTGGAATCGGGCCCTATGCCCGCCGACGTCGTCGCCCTGCTCGACGGCGACCCTATCTCCAAGGCTGATTACCTGAACTATCTGTACAGCCGCTTCGGCAAACGCGGCGTCCAAGATATGGTCGGCGACCTGCTGATCCAGAAAGAGGCCGACAAGTACGGTATCAAGGTCGATCCGGCCAAGTTGGAAGCGTCGATTCAAGAGCGCGAAGCCGCTGCCCGCCAGGGCCAAAGCGACGATGCTTTTCTCAAAAACCTGCAACGGAACGGTCAATCCTACGAGCTGTATCTCGAAGGCTTGCGCCGTGACTTAGGCAATGAGCAGTTGCTGCGCCAATTGGTGCGCAAGACTCGTGTCGCCACCGATGATCGAGTTCAGCAATTGTTCGAGCGCCAGCACGGGCTGGGCGGCATCAAGATGCAAGTGCGTCACGTGCTGATCCTGCCAAACATGTTGCGCGCCGAGCTCGTCCGCGGCGGCACCAAGCCAGCGGACATCGACATGAATGAGCTGAAGATCAAAGCTCGCGACATCGCTGCCGAT
>CAZMDZ010000071.1:9100-13296 GCA_964565175.1 uncultured Planctomycetales bacterium | reverse complement strand
GGGAACGTGATCCTTCAAGCTCCGGTGGTCGACTTAACTGGCGTCCGCGCGTTGGTGGTTGATGACAACGCGGTTAATCTCAAAGTTGCCCGAGCCTTCCTCAACAAGCTCAACGCCGACGTCACCATGATCGATGGCGGTCAGGAAGCCGTCGATCTATTCAAGCAGCAGGAGTTCGACCTAATCTTTATGGATGTCCAAATGCCGGGCGTCGATGGATTTGAAGCCACCCGCATGATTCGCAAATTGCCGCGCGGAAAATCCGTGCACATTGTTGCCTTGACCGCGCACGCATTGCCGGAGTACCATCAGAAATGCAAAGAGGCAGGCATGGATTCCTTCCTGCCAAAGCCAATGCGCAAGAAAGCGTTGGCCGATTTGCTCAGGCGTGATTTCTTAGCATCCACTCCTGCGGATGCGGATCCAGATAAACCTGACGCTCCAGACCAGCTGTCGGATGCAGCCTAGAGTAGTGGCGTAAAAGCGCCAGCGGCACTGCTAATGGAAGCATCTGCTTTTGATAATCGTCGATCGACTGCTGCAAGTCACGCTGCTCCTCCGCGCCGATCCGCTTGATCAAACTTCCCATCATCTTCTGCATCACCCTGGCGTTCTTTTTTACCGTCGCCAGCATTTCCAAAATAGCCATAAAACGCTGCGCATAAAGCCGCCGGAATTCTGCTTCGGGGTAATCTCGAATTGCAGTGACGAGCTGATCCAGTTGCTTGAACTTTTGAGGACTGTGCGCCCTCAATAAGTATTCGTGGTCCGCGTGAAACTGGATCATCTCTCCGCGCTTCCATCGATTGCGGAGAAGTTGCTGCAGGCGGGCATAGGCGAAGATCCGCACCAAAAAGTTTTCGCGTAAGGCGGCGTCGCCAAGTCGACCCTCTTCTTCCACCGGCAACAGCGGCAACTGCTCCATCAGCTTGGCGGCAAACAAACCGCTCCCAACTCGCCGCGGTTTTCCCGATCGAGCAAAGACCTTGACCCGTTCCATGCCGCAGCTCGGCGACTTTTGCTGAAGAATGAAGCCGCTCAGCCCCAACTTCGCCAGCTCGCCGACCCGTCGCTTGGCAAATCGATTCATTTCCAGGGTCCAGTCTTTGCCGCTACCCGGTGCCATCATCTTGGATCGAAGGGCAGTCTTCGCAGAAGGGTTGTCTGTTTTTTCCTGCTCTTCAGCGGGAGTCCGCCGCTCCAGCCGAACCGGCTCCCGCGGGATCGGCATTCCCAGCTCCACTTCGGGGCAAACGGCGACAAAATCAACCTGTTTGCCTAGTACATCGACGGCAAAAGCAGACCTTTTATGCAACCCGTCGTAGCGCACTTCGTCACCTAGCAAGCAGCGGCTGATGCCGACGCGTAGGGCGCTGGTCGAGGAAGAGCGATTTCCTACGGCGGGGGGGCGGGACATGGCTATCCAGCCTAGCCCTAATTGGGTAAGATTTCGCCAAGTTCGGTCCCAGACCCCCTTCCAAATGTCTAAGCGCCCGCCACTCGCCAAGGTGAATTTTTACATCATCCTTGCTGCACACCTAGCCGCTGTTGTCGCAGTGCTTTACATGTGCCTGGTCACCTTCTCCTGGTGGTCCTTAGGCCTAGGCCTGACCTACAGCTTCTTCTGCTCGATGTCGATCACCGCTGGCTACCACCGGCTGTTTTCTCACCCGACCCACCGAGCCCACGCAAGCCTGCGCTTTTTGTACCTGTTTTTCGGTGCCGCCTCGGTCCAAAACTCGGCGCTGAAATGGTCGTCGGACCACCGCGTTCACCACGGCAAAGTGGATAAGGAAGAAGACCCGTATAACATCCAAAAAGGGTTTTGGTGGGCGCACATCGGCTGGGTTGTCAGCCAAGGCCCTGAGCCGGATTTCTCCAACGCTCCAGACCTGAAAAAGGACCCCATGGTGATGTGGCAGCACCGCAACTACCTGTTGTTGGTCGTGCTCTCCATTGCCGTGATTCCTTTCAGTCTCGGGCTGCTGTGGGGCGACCCGATCGGCGCTGTATTGATCGCGGGCTTCTTGCGCTTGGCGATCCAGTGGCACAGCACCTTCTCGATTAACTCGGTGGCCCACGTCATCGGCAAGCGCCCATACTCGTTGGCAAATTCCGCCCGCGACTCGTTCATCACCGCGCTGGTCACTATGGGTGAGGGTTACCACAACTTCCATCACCGCTTCGCCAACGACTATCGCAACGGCGTGCGTTGGTTCCACTACGACCCGACCAAGTGGTGGGTCTGGACCTTGTCGAAGGTCCGCCTGACTTCCGATTTGAAGCGGGTGCCGAAGCGTGCCATCGACAAGGCGCGGGAACACGTCAAAGCCGAGCTTGCCGCACGCAAGCTGGAAAAAGCGGCGACTAGCGCATCGGGTAGCGGCAAGTAAACCGCGCTAAACTGGCTGGATGTCCAGGACGAACATCCAAGCTATTTTTCAGATTGTGGCGGTTTTGGCCATGTTCTATGGCGTCGCCATGTTGGCCATCCTGTTGATTGGCATTGTCAGCATGCAAACCGCCAACCCGACGTTTTCTGTATCGGGATTGTCCGGAGCGACAAAGGTTGGAGTGATTGCCGCAGCGGTCGTTCCTACCGTTGCCGGTTATGTGCTCTACTCGTGGGCTCCTGGCTTGGCGAGCAACATCGCCCAGGCCAGCGGCCAGCAGGATTGATTGTTTCGGCACTCCTTTGAGCCAGATGCCTTCCAGTCATCGGAAGTTCCCACTCAACACTGCGGCGACCGCCAACTTCGCTGGAGCTACCGGCTGTTCTTCGTCGGCGTTGTGCTAACAGGGTTCGGTTCCGGTTGGTTCCACTGGCAGCCGAACAATCAAACCTTAATCGCCGACCGTTTGCCGATGGCGATTGCATTCATGGCGTTGACGTCGGCGTTGGTGGGCGAAAGTTTCCACGCAACTCTCGGGCGTCGGTTGCTATGGCCGTTGCAGTTGCTGGGCGTCGCCAGCGTTTTATGGTGGGGGTACAGCGAGCACCTTGGCCGTGGCGATTTGCGTTTGTACGTCTTAGTTCAATTTGTGCCGATGCTGATCCTGCCAGTCATCATTTGGCGCCGCCGCTCCAGGTCTTTGCAATCGGCGGCTGGGTCAGTGGGCATGCGGTGAAGCATTTGGTCGCAGCAGCTGCATGCGCTGCGTTTACAGTTGGACTTCAACGGCGGCAAGGACCCGTTGCTGAGGCGGACGACAAACTAGATAGTTGCTGATTCCCGGAACCGTGGCGGATGGATTGAGAGTTTTATAGATTGAGAACTAATCGGGACACTTTGGATAAATATCTAATTCACAACTCCACCTATGCAAGGCTTTTCGCCTGACGGAAATGATGAAGGAATTACAGGCTTAAACCTCCAGAATACCGTCTGGAAAATATAATTTTGGACCCCCTCAGGAAAGGCACACGCATGCAAAAACGTAATCACGTCATCATCTTCGAAGCACAGGGTGGCTCCGACAAAGGGCCTTACGGATATCGCCCAGATTCCATGCCCATCGTTCGCGCCCTCAACGAACGCAACTGGACGGCAGAGATCGTCTTTTACAAAGACGAAAACCGCGGTTAAATCTATCGTTACGCCAGCGAGTTTGCCGCCGCTTACATCTCGCGAATCAACCCGGGCAACCTGGAAGACGAAACCGGTTACTTCCAAATGTTGCGTGAGTTGGTCGCCAACGGTGTGGAAGGCCTTCCGCACCCGGATGCAATGACGGCTTACGGCGCCAAAAACGCGCTGATCCCCTTGACCGACACGCCGCTGGTCCCGAACGACACCTACGCCTACTACGACTTTCAGACCTTCAAAGACAAGTTCCGCCAATCGGTCATGGCTGGCGAGCGCGTCCTCAAGCAGAACCGTGGTTCAACTGGGGAGGGCATCTGGCGCGTCGTTCTGGAAGGCGAGGTCAAGGCCGATAAAGACGGTTTGGCCCCGCTGAAGTCCATGGTTCGCTGCACCGAGGCGAAGGACAACCACGTCGAAGAGCACACTTTGGGCGACTTCATTGACCGCTGCGCGTGCTATTTGGATGGCCCCGGCGGAATGATCGTCGACATGCCGTTCATGCCACGGATTAAGGAAGGCGAAATCCGCGTGCTGATGTTGCGCCGCACCCCGGTTTACGTGGTGCACAAGAAGCCTGCCGCCGACAAAGATGCGTTCTCCGCTACTTTG